>NZ_JAYFEZ010000004.1:0-57572 GCF_034863425.1 Mycoplasma sp. 21DD0573 | reverse complement strand
TGTTTTTAATAATTACACTGTTCATTTTTAATTTCTATTTGTTTGCTTTAGTTTCTTCTCTAGAAGGTAAATCTAAAACTTCTTTTGCGACTGACATTGATTTAACAACATCTGCTAAGTTAGGTGGAATAATGATTTTTGTAGCATGACCATTTGCAAGTTTTTCTAATTGTTCAATGCTTTGTAATTGTAAGTATTCAGTTGAAATGTTTGCGGTTGTAATAAGTTCAATCGCTTGTTTCTTACCTGTCGCTCTTTCAATCATACTTTCTTTTTCTGCTTTTGCACGTAAGATTGTACTTTCATATTCCCCTTGCGCTCTAAGAATTTTACTTTCTTTTTCAGCACTAGCTTCAAGGATTTGAGCTCTTTTGATACGTTCAGCTTGCATTTGTTTTGTCATAGCTTCTTGAACTTCTTTTGGTGGAATAATGTTTTGAATTTCAATTCTTTTTACTTTAATTCCTCAAGCATCTGAAGCTTCATCTAAGATTTTAGTTAACTTAGCGTTAATAATTTCTCTGGATGTTAATGCTTCATCGAGTTCAAGTTCACCGATTAAGTTTCTAAGTGTTGTTGATGTTAAAAACTCAATAGCTAAAAATGGATCTTCAGCTCCATAAGCAAATAATTTTGGATCAAAGATTTTTAAATATACTGTTGTGTCCACTTGAATAGTAGCGTTATCTTTTGTAATAACGTGTTGAGCAGGGTAGTCAAAAACTTTTTCCTTAAAGTTATTTTTAACTCTGATTTTATCAATGTAAGGAGCCATAAAGTTTACACCCTTAGTCATTGTTTTCTTGTATTTACCAAGTCTTTCAACAATACAAAAGTTAGTTTCACTAACAATTCTCACTGAAAGACAACTTGTAATCACAAGCATTACTACAGCAAGCACTGCAACAATTATAATCACAGCAATGATAATACCTGACATATAACCTCCTTAATAATTTGGTTATTTTAATTATACTCCTTTGATTTATATACCTTATATTATTCGAAAAGTTTGCTTAAAAATATGGAAAATTTACATAAAATTTAGGATTTTATTTTCGCAAAATAAAAGCACATAGAGTGTTTATCTATGTGCTCAAGTGTTATTGGTTAAATTTCATCTTCTTCATCAATTTCTAATTCATCGTTTTCAACTTCACCAAAAATTGATTCTTTAACCTTAAGTAATTGTTTCTTCTGTGATTTGCTTAAATTCTTTGTTGTAGGATCATTTAATTGTTCATCAATATCTAACTGTTTACCGAAGTTAAGTTTAACTTTAGCTAATTTTTCATCAGTTGGTTCGTCAAGGAACATAATTGTAGGAATGATAATAGGATTTCTACGTTTTTCTTTGTAGAATAATGTGCTTAATCTATCTTGAATTAATTTTTCCAAATCTTTAACAGATCATTCTGGATTATTTTTAATGTAGTATAGAACTGCACCGTGAGCAACTCTCCTTGTTTCTTCAATTAATTGTTTAGAAGTTTTCACAAAGAAGCTTCCTCTTGTTACAATTTGAGGTCTATTAACGATTGCATTTTTGTTTCTATCAATTAAGAAAACAATATTAACAAATCCACTATCTTTAAGTTTTGCTCTTTCTTGAAGCATTTTTTCTGAAATGTTTAAAACTGTGTTTCCATCAATGTAAATAGGACCAAAGTTAATTGTTTTATTAGTTGGCTTAATAACATTATTGTACATTTCAAACACTTGACCTTTTTTAGGTATTAAAACATTTTTAGGATTAACTCCATTTTTAATAGCTGTTTGTCCGTGAACTAAACACATTCTATAGTCACCGTGGTATGGAAGGAAATATTTAGGTCTAGTTAATTTAAAGATTTTATCATGCTCTCACTCATAAGCGTGACCTGATGTATGTAAGTAACCATCAACACCATTTTCTTTAATGATTGCACCTAATTTGTAAAGTCTATTTGTAAGTAACTCGACAACCATTCTGTTTCCAGGGATTGGACTTGATGAGAAAATAACCATATCACCTTTTACAATTTTAATTGTTGCATGTTTACCATAACTCATTCTAGATAATGCAGCAAGTTCTTCACCTTGAGAACCTGTTGTTAAAACAACAAGGTCTGAATCTTTGATGTTAGGCAAGTCTTTTTTATCAACAATCACACCATTCGGAACATTGATGTAACCTAATTTTCTACCAATTTTAATCCCTTGGATCATTGAACGACCGAATGGAATAACTTTTTTATCTAATTTAACAGCAAGCTCAATAATAACTTTAACTCTTGTTAAGTTAGAAGCAAATGAAGTGATAATAATTTTTCTTTTTGCGGCACGCATATGACGTTCCAAGTCAGTTAAGATATCTGATTCACTAGGTGAATGCTCAGGTCTCATGGCATTAGTTGAATCTGATAAAAGAACCGTGAGTCCTTCTTTACCGATTTCATCTAATCTTGCAAAGTCTGTATAGTTTCCGATTGGTGTATAGTCAAATCTAAAATCTCCTGTACACATAAGTGAACCGTTTGGTGTAGTCAATCTAACACCAAATGCATCCGGAATTGAGTGTTGAGCGGTTCAAAAGTCAGCTCTACATCCATTTGCAAACTTATAAACATCTGATTTATTGATTTCAATAAAATCAATTTTTCTTGTAATTTTGTGCTCTTCAAATTTAAGTTTTAAATATTGAATTGCAATTCTTGGAGCAAAAATCTTTTTGATTTTTGTTTGTTTAACTAAATAAACAACACCACCAATGTGATCTTCATGTCCATGTGTAATGAATAAACCTTCAATTATTTTTCCAGGTTGATTTAAGTATGAATAGTCAGGAATAATACCTTTAACACCAGTGTTGTAAGTGTCTGCAAATTTAATCCCTGAGTCAATTAAGAAAATATGATTCATATGCTCTACAACTAATGTGGATTTACCGATTTCTTCAACACCACCTAAACCAAATATGTAAGTCGGTTGTTTCTCTCTCATATTACCTCCAAAATATGAATAAATAATGTAATTTTTAATCAAATTATTTAAATAAAATAATGTTAAATACATATAAATATGTATTTGCTTGCTATATTATAAACTATTATTAGTTTATATCATGACAATATCGAATTTTATTATAAAAATAAGTGTTTTAAGATAGCGAACTCTAAAAATAAATATAAAATTTAATTAACACTATTAATAAGGAGAAAAATGTATAAATTCGGTAACCTAAATATCCAACTTAAGGATGTGAATTCAATATTAAAACACAGCAAAATTAATGAAATTATTAAAAAAGTTAACAGTATTCATAACAACTTAGTTTTAAATTTTCAAAACACTGACGATGAAGAAACTAATGTGCTTAAGTATATTGATGATAATCTTGAATTTAACTTAGAGTTAATTAAAGCTAAAGTTGAATTTTTAAAATCTACCAAAATAGATACATTAGTTGTAATTGCTGATGGAGAATCATATTTAACTACTAAAGCGATTTATGATTTTATTTTTAATAATTATTTAAATAATAAACCTGCTTTTAATATTATCTTTACACAAAACAACATTTCTCCTGAAGTTTTAACAAATCAACTTTCTTCATTAATAGGGCAAAAATTTGCTATCTATTACATTTCAAAGAGTGCAATTTCTATTGAAAGCTCTGTTTCATTTAGAGAATATAGAAAACTACTTGAAGCTAACTTAAAAAAAATCGATAGTATTGAAATGTTAAATGCACTTATTACAGTCGCAAGCACTGAAGCAGATAATATACTTAATAAGATGGCTAAAATTCATAATTATTTATTCTTGAAATTACCTACAAACATACCTGAAAGATATGTTTCAATATTTGATTCATCATCATTATTTGTACTTGAATTCTTGAATTTTAATTCAAGAGAATTAATCGAGACATTTGTCTCAATTATTGAAAAGACCTTGAACACACCAATAAAAGAAAATATTGTGTTCCTTACAGCTATTTTTAGATACATTTTTGCAAGATACAATAACAAGACTGTTGAAGTTATTAATGATAATGATTTTATATTAGATTCCTTTGTTGAATACGTTTGTTCATTATATAACTCAAGTGAAAATAAAGAGAAAAAAGGTTATTTAACAATTAAGGATTCTGTTAATAATACAAATAGTTTGGATAGCGATTTTTCAATCACAACAAATATTGTATTTAACAATAAAAAATACAACTTAAATCAAGACAATAAAAAATTCGACCAGCTAGGTCTCCTAGGTACAAAAGGTGAAAATCAACCTAATTTTAATATTAAAAATAATGCATTTGATAATAATGATTTAATTATTGAATTTGATGAAATTTCAATCAATAATTTAGCTCATTTATTTGCTTTCTTCCAGTTTGTTGCAATCTTATCTTCATTGTTATTTGGAGTTGACCCATTATCTCAACCAGGAGTAGAAGTTTATAAACACAACATTTATAATGCTTTACTAAAATAATATGACCAGATTAGATAAATGACTTTCATTTAACTTAAACATCAGTAGAACTGATGCTAAAAAGTTAATTTCCTCTAAAAGAATTAAAGTTGATAACAAAGTGGTTAAATCAATTATTAATATAATCAATGAAGAAGTTTGTTTGGATGATAAATTAATTGTTCCTAAACAAGAATTTATTTATGTTTTACTAAACAAACCTGCTCACTACGTTTGTGCAAATTACGATAACTTAAATAAAACTGTTTTTGAATTATTAGACAAAAGCATTAACTCATATAAAGATATTCACACAGTTGGAAGATTAGACAAAGACACTACAGGGTTACTATTAATAACAAATGATGGACAATTAACTCACGATTTGCTTTCACCTAAAAAACATGTTGAGAAAACTTACTATGTTGAAGTTGATAACAAAATTGACCAAAACTTAATAACTGAATTTGAAAAAGGTTTTGACATAGGAGACAATGAAATTGTCTTACCTTCAAAACTTCAAATTCTTTCAGATAATTCTGCAAATCTTACAATAAATGAAGGTAAGTACCATCAAGTTAAAAGAATGTTTAAACATTTTGATTTAACAGTGACTAAATTACAAAGAATTTCATTTGCTTTCTTAGACATTAAAAACGAAACACTACAAGAAGGTCAGTTTAGATATTTAACTGAAGATGAAATTTTAAAATTAAAAAATAGAGAATATTAAAAAATGGTGTTATAATATTTAAGCCATCAGAACAGTAACCCACTAACCTGGTCAGGACAGAAATGTAGCAGCCACATGAGGAAGTGCTGTGTCTGGTGGTTTTGTTTAGATATTTTTAAAGAGAGTCTCACGTACAGCCATGAGCTCTCACTTTTTTTATAGTTAATGAGATAAAAAAGAAAAACCTTACAGATTTTGTAAGGTTTTTTAATTATAAATTTGAATTAATTGAAGTTATATTATTCAACTGAAACATCTGCACCAGCTTCAACTAAAGCTGCTCTAATTTGTTCAGCTTCTTCTGGTTTAATGTTTTCTTTAACAACAGCTGGTAATGTGTCAACGATTTTCTTAGCATCCATTAAAGCAACACCTAATAAGTCTTTAACAACTTTAATGATTGCAACTTTTTTACCGTTGTCAGCTTTTAAAACAACTTTAACGCTTGTTTTTTCTTCTGAACCACCTTCAGCAGGAGCTGCAGCAACAGCAACAGCAGCTGTAGGGTCGATTCCGAATTCTTCTTTCATAGCGTCTACAAGTTCCATAACTTCTTTAATTGACATTTCTTTTAATGATTCGATGAATGTTTCTTTTGTTAATTTAGCCATAATATGTTTCCTTTCAAACTAAATATTTTTATTATTCTGTTTTACCTTCACTTACTAATTTAAGTGATAATGAAATTTGTTGTAATGGTGCCATCATTGAACGTGCAAGAATTCCAAGTGCTTCTTCGTATGTTGGAAGAGTAGCAACTTCTTTAACACCTGCAGCGTTGATAACTTTACCTTCAAATGTTCCAGCTTTTACAACTAATAATTTGTGAGTTTTAGCATATTTTGTAAGTAATTTAGCTGCTGACATATCGTCATTGTTTGAGAATGCGAAAATGTTTGGACCAACTAAGTATTCTGCTAAGTCAGCAAATCCTGTTTGTTGTGCTGCTAAGTTGAATAAACGGTTTTTGTAAACTTTGATGTCAACACCAAGTTTTTTAGCTTCTTTTCTGAAATCTTCTAATTCAGAAACTGTTAAACCACGGTATTCAGCAAAAGCAACAGCTTTAGAGTTTTGAATTTTATCAACAATTTCTAAAACAACTTCTTTTTTAGCTGCTTTTAATTTTGATTCTGACATACTTGTGCCTCCCTTCAAAATCTATTACGCAATACAATTTGAACAGGAATGAGATACACTCGGTAACAAATTAAGTATAAGCATTTATACAGTTACTGTCTATATGTATTGCTTTTATATTATATAGCATAACTTAAAAATTAAAATAATACTTTTGATACTTTTATACCTATAGCATAGTAATAAAAGTAGTTTTATGAAATAAAATTAAATTTTTAATTTTCTAATGTTATTAGTAAATTTTGCTAATCAAAAAAATTGTAATTTTCCTATTTTTCACATTTTGTGAAAATTTCAGCTATTTCTTTTTGTTTTTAAATTTTGTCTTTATAATTCATTTACAGCAATCAGAAATTAATCAATTTCTATCGTTGTTTTTATTTCAAATTTAGATTGATAAAACGCATAATTTAATGCACTATTAACAATAAATTTATATAGATTTACAAGGAGACAATATGAGCAAAAATAAACACGTTATTATTTTAATCAATGGAAAAAGACGTAGTGGAAAAGGTTTATTAAGTAATGAACTTTCAAAACAATTAAAACCTCAATTTGAAGATAACACACACATTTTATCTTTTGCACAACCAATTAAACAAATTACTCAGCCAATCTTAGATGAAATTAATTGAAATGGTCAAGACAAAGAAATTGTTAGACCACTTTGAATTGCTATGGGGGAAGTCGGAAGAAACATCGATACAAACATTTGATGTTCAAGAGTTTTTGAAAAAATTAAATCAATTGCTAGCGAATCTTCTAAAGCAGGTAAAAGCAGTTTATTCATCATTGATGACTTACGTTTCCCTAATGAGCTAGAATACTTCAAAGGAAACATTAATTCAGTTAGAGAAATGGTTTCACCTGATGATGAAGTCAAAATTGTTTCAATCAGAATTGAAAAATACTTTGACCCTGAAAAATTTGTTAAAGGTGTTGATGACAACTCAACTGAAACAAGTTTTGATAAATTAGTAAACATTAGTTTCGATCATATTGTTCCTCAAAATACATTAATAGATTGAGAATGAAAACCAATCTTTGCTAATGTTGATGTTACAGCTAAAAGTATCATTAGAAACTTTGTTGACAAACCTCAAAATTAATTTATATAGCTTATATACTATCTCGGAAGTTTATTCTGAGATTTTATTTTGTAATTTTAAGACATCAAAAAGCAAAATAAAACACATCCATTCGGATGTGTGAATAGCAATTTAAAATTAAGCTTGTTTTGCAATATCAACTAAAACTGCAAATGTTTTTGGTTCATTGATAGCTAATTCTGAAAGCATTTTACGGTTAATTGTAACACCTGCTCTTTTTAAACCGTTAATAAATCTTGAGTAACTCATTCCTTCTGCTCTAACTGCGGCGTTGATACGAGCGATTCATAATTTACGGAAGTTTCTTTTAACTTGTTTACGGTCTCTGAAAGCGTATGTTCAAGATTTTACAACTGCTTGTTTAGCAACTTTGTAACCGATTGATTTGTGTCCAAAATATCCCTTAGCTAATTTTATTCATTTTTTACGTCTTGCTCTTGTAACTGTTCCACCTTTAACTCTTGCCATAATTTAATTCCTTTCTTAAATAATGTTAATTATTATCTTGTTTATGAATTAACTTAACAAGATTAGATTAAAGCTTTAAATCTTTTAAGGTCTGATTTAGACATAAGAGCAGCTTTACGTGAGTGACGTTTTTGTTTTGTAGTTTTGTTTTGTGCTAAGTGTGAACGGTAAGCTTGTTCTCTTAAGATTTTACCTGTTCCTGTAACTTTAATACGTTTTTTTAACGCACTTTTAGTTTTCATTTTTGGCATTTTATTCTCCTTCTTTAGCATCTTGATCTTTTGATTCAAGATTCTTTTCTTTTTGGTATCTAAGTACTTTTTGTTTATTTGGTTGGAGATTCATGTCAAGGAAACGATTATTGATTAATTTAGGTTCTGATGTGATTTCAGCAATATCTTCTAATGTTGCGAAGAATTTTTCTAAAGTCTTGATTCCTAAATCTTTCATCAATAATTCACGTCCTCTTAATTTTAATGAAACTTTGATACGATCACCTTTTAAAAGAAATTCTCTAGCTTTTCTACTTTTTGTAAGTAAATCATTTTCTCCAATCATCGCGGTTAATCTAACTTCACGATTTTGGATAATTGTTTGTTTTTCTTTTAGTTCTTTATTTTTCTTTTTACGGTCATATTTAAATTTACCGTAATCAAGAATACGACAGATTGGTTTAGGTTCAACGCTTATTAAAACTAAGTCCATTCTCTGGCTTTTTGCCAATTCAATTGCTTCAGATGTGTACATTACACCAATTTTTTCTTGATCTGCTCCAATTACAAAAACTTGTTTGAATGGAATATCAGAATTTACGTAATGTTCTGAAGGTGTTTTCTTTCCTTTTGCTTGAATAATATACTCCTTAAATAAATGTTAAGTAAAAAAGTGGTTACCCACTTCCTTGTTCTACTAAAAAAGGTATCAGAATTTTTGATACGTTTAATTGTAGCTAAACCCAAGACTATGGTCATCAGGTGAGAAGTGTCTTCTACTTTTCTGCAATTTAAACTTTTATATTGCTTTTTAATTTTATCAAAAAAATATTTTTTGATTAACCTTACATATAACTATGTTATATGTTAGTTTTTAACCAATATACCTATGTGTAAGGTGAAAAAGTTTTAGAAATTTTATTTATGCAAATAATTACAAATAAATTTATTTTATTTGACTGTCTAAATCCAACTTTTATATGCATTTTTATGAACTAAAAATATTGCTTATTTGTTAAAAAATAACTTACATAAAATATTATATTTTTTATAATTAAACTATGAATAAAGAACATAAAACATCGTTTAGTTGAGAGTTGAAAAAAGAAGTTATAAACAACTTATCTAAACCACACGAAATTAAGAGGTTTTTAAGTGGTTTACTTTTTTGTGCTGCAGAAGTTGAAAAAGAGTTTTATGTTCTCAAAATCAAAAATGAATATCTTTATTCAAAATTGCTTAGAAAACTTGAAAAAATTAATATTAAACCAATCATTAATCTAAAATGAAAAACTAAAATCTTAATTAAGATTTCTGACTTTGAAATGATTGAGGAAATTGATTTTAAAGATTCACTTACAAGTTTTTTTGCTGGTGTATTCTTTGGGAGTGGTAGCATCTCAGGAAAATCATCAACTTCATACCACTTAGAAATTTCTTCACATAATCCTGGACACTTAGTAAAAATTCAAGAAAAACTAAATCAATATGACTTTAATTTCAACTTCTTGAATAGAAATAATAAATACATAATTTACCTTAAAAATAAGGAAAAAGTTATTGACTTTTTAGCAGCTATTGATGCTAAAAAGTCTTGGTACAAGCTTCAAAACATAATTATTGCTCGTGACTTTGAAAATGTTGTTAACCGTATTAATAATATCGATATGAGTAATATTAATAAGATTGCAAAGAGTACAATTAAGCATATTGAAAATATTAACTATATGTTTGAAAATGGATTAGATATTCATTTCACAGACAATCAACTTGTTTTATTTAGATTAAAAGTTGAAAATAAATGATTGTCACTTCCTGAATTATCAAATTTACTTAACACTGAACATAATATGTATGTTTCAAAAAGTGGAATAAATCACTGATTTAGAAAACTTAATGAAATTGTTTCAGAACACAAGAATGCTAAAAAATAGAGTTTTGCATCTCGATAACTTGAGATGTTTTTTTAATCAAAAAGCAGACATTTTAGTCTGCTTCAATATTTTATTGATCTTGTAAATTTAAGTCGAATAACTTAACTAATTTGTTTTCTGAATTTTGATCTCCAAATGAAAACTCGAGTTTGTTTTCGTTTTGATTTAGGTAGATAAAGAAGTTTTTGTAGTCTCCACTATATGCAAATTCTTTTTTAAGTCCATGCGTTTTAATATTGTATGAATAAATATAATTTCCATTGTAATTTTTAGCCATAAAGAACATTTTATCCCCATGCATTGCGGCTTTTGGTAAAACTTTTAAACTTAATCCATTAACTAATGAACCAAATTCATCAACTGTATGAATTGAGTTTTCAATATTTTCAATTGGGATAGTTTTGTTTGTTTCAACGTATTGTAATTTAGGTTGATTATCTTTTATCGAAACAAAATACAACTTATGATTGTTATAGTTTAATGATGAAATTTCTTCTCCATTTGCATACATATCTTTAAGTTTGTAAACTCACTTATTAAATAATGAATTGTGCATTTCTTGAGAAATAAAGTTAATTGCTTCATTTGAACCATCATTTGGTTTTAAATCAAATAATGTGAAATCTGTTGTAACTGCATTTTGATAATTAAAAAAGTTTTTCATTTCAAAATCTAAATCGATTTCACCTGATTTTCCTAGAGGGAAGTATTTTTCAGCTTTTCCTGTATCTGCATGTGTTGGATCAGTTGAGAACCATTTACCATCTTCATTTTGGATATTCAATCAAGTATGGTAGTCACCTTGCATCACTTTGTATGGAATATTTACATTAGATAAAAGTAATGCCATTTGATCAACATAATGTCTACATACACCTTTATGTTCTATGTAAGCAAAGTCAAGTGAGTTCATTGTTTCTGTACCTGGTTTAGTTTTATAAATTAAGTTTTCTAAAACGTATTTACCTAGCACATAGACTTTTTCATAAGTATTCATTGAGTTATCGACTAAACTAAGCGCATTTTCAACATATTTATCAACAACTTGATTCATATCATTTCTTCTAAAGTCATTTGCATTTATTAAAATTCCATAAACTTTATTCTCTGGTGTAACTTCAAATGAAATTGCTGATGTTGCAACTAACGAAATTTGTTTGAAATTTCTAAAACCTGATTTTAAGAAATCTTTAACAACTTCATAATATGTATCAGCAGGAATTAAATATCCATTTTTATCATAATTGATTCTTCCATTTAATTGTTTGTAGTTTTCATCATTTGAATGATCTTCATTTTTATCTGCAACAACTCTTTGAACAACTTCTTTGAAATGTTCTCTAACTTCATCAATTGTCATTTCAGATTTTAATGAATAAGTAGGAGGATTTATCGCAGCTAATTGCTTATTAAAACCTTTAACAAATGTCGAAAACATTTTGTTAATTTTTGCATATTCTTCTTTTGCAGACTCTACATTATTTCCTACTACAGTATCTCACCCATCAATTACTGTATTAATTTTGCTAAAAATCACATCGGCAAAATTTTTGTAAGATCCATATTGCTCATCAGTTCCTTCAGGTCTAGCCATATGAAATACAAATGATTCAGCACGTCCTTTATAAACATTTGCATAATTGTTCAAGTAATTGTTAAAATCAACTCTTGTTTGCTCAATTTGTGATTTATATGATTCAACACTATTTAATTTTTCTGGAGCATCCGGTTCTGGTGTTACTGGATTTGGTTCTGGATCTAGTGCAGGAGCAGGATTTACAGGTTTTGGTTGTATTAGCGTAGGTTTTTCTGACTCAGCAGGCGTCGGCTCTTCAGTATTTTTATTACCACAAGAAATTGCTGAAATCAACAAACTTGTTGCAGGTGCTAAAAATAATAATTTAAATAAACTTGATTTTTTCATAAGTCTCCATCTGTAAGTAAAAACAAATAATTACTTTACTTACTCTTTATATAATTAAATGATATAACATTTATTATATTTTTACCTAATTAATTAATTTATTCTAAAAACTTAATAAATTAATAAAAATAAAGAAATTTAAATCCATGGATTTATATTGAATTGATTGTTTTCCTTACAGTCTCAAAATCTAAACGTTTTTTTAAAATGACCAGTCTTGGAAACACCTTTAAATGCAGAACATAAATAATTACATTTATTAATTCTTAAATCTTCAATTTTCTTATTAAATTCATCCTCAATTTAATTATAGACCGTTGGTTATTGCGAAGATTTATTTCTTACCCCCACGTCACATAGGTTTAAACAACTATTCGTCACTGTCATAGGTTTAAAAGTATTAAAAATAATAAAAAACATGAATGATATAAACTCTAATTTTCAATATCGAAAATATCTATTGACCATTATTTATTTTTCAATTTGAACTTCATTTGAAAAAGTCACAAAAAACTACCTTGTTAATTAGAAGGTAGCTTTTCATTTTGCATAAATTATTTTTTATCCATTTTGTCATTAAGTTTAACTAATTCTTTTAAGATTAATTCTTCTGTTGTAGGTTTAGCTGGAGCTTCAACAACTGCTGGTCTTTTGGCAGCTTTGTGAGCTGCAATAGCGTTAGCAATTAAGAAGTATCCTAATAAAATTGCAAATACAACAAATGAAACAATAATAAATGTTAATAATGCAGCTAAGAATTTTCCGTAAAGAACACCATTTGATTCCATTTTTGCTAATTCGTCAAATCCTAATACTTTAGAAATTGGGTTCATAATAATATCGTTTGCTAATGAAGCAACTAAAGCACTGAATACTGCTCCTAAAATGAAAGCAATGGCTAATAATAAAATGTTTCCACGTTTTAAATTGTTTTTAGCATCAACTAATGACTTTTTGAAAATTGAAGGTTTTTTAGACATTTCAATTCCTTTCCAAATTAAGTTTTTTATATATTTTTGTCGTTTTGTATTTTAATAAATTAACTACGCTATTATACCTTTTTTAACTTAATGCAAGCAATAAAAAAATAATGCTAATTTACTTTAGCATTATTGTATTTCTTAATTATCTTGTGAAATAACTTCAACAGCAACGATTGAATCGTTTTCTTTTAAGTTAATAATTTTTACACCTTTAGCATTTCTTCCTGTTTCAGAAATTTGGTTAATTTGAGTTCTTATTGTTGAACCTGATGATGTAATTACTAAAAGCTCATCGTTTGTATTAACAAATCTAGCAAATACTAAGTTTCCAGCTTTGTTACTATCAATGCCAGCAACTCCTTTAGAACCTCTTCTTGTTAATCTAAATTGTTCTTTATCTGTAAGTTTTCCAAATCCTTTTTCACCAAGTGTAAGGATTAATGAACCTTCGCTATCTGAAGAAGCTGATACAACTTCTTGATTATCATCAAGTTTAATTCCCTTAACTCCTAATGAATTTCTTGAAAGTGGTCTAATGTCATCAGATTTGAACATACATACATTTCTGTAGTTGTTTGCAATTAATACAGATTCTTCATTTCCTATCACAAATGCTCTAACTAACTGATCGCCTTCTTTTAATTTAAATGCAATAAGTCCATTTTTTCTAATGTTTGCAAATAATTTAAGATCAGATTTTTTAAACATACCTTGTTTAGTTACAGTTACTAAATATTGATCATCTGAGAATTTATCAACATTAAGAATTGAGATAATTTTTTCTCCATTTTCGACATCTAGTCCTGAAAGAATGTTTACAAAAGGAACTCCTTTTGATTGTTTTGAACCTTCTGGAATTTGGTGCCCTCTTAATGCATAAACTTTACCGATGTTTGAGAATAATAATAAGTTTGTATGTGTTGATGCATGAATAATCATTGCAATATCATCATCTTCGTAAGTTTTCATACTTACTGAACCAACTCCACCTCTACGTTGTGTGTTGTATTCATCTAAGTCGATTCTCTTTACATAACCTTTTGAGCTTGATGTAATAACAATTTCTCTTTCATGGATTAAATCTTCATCTGAAATAACACCAACAGCTGATTCATCAATAACAGTTCTACGTTTGTCATTGAATTTTTCTTTGATTTCTTCAAGTTCTAAAACAATTTGGTTAATTAATTTTTCTTCTGAAGATAAAATGTCTTTGTAATGAGCGATTTCAACATTTAATTCACTAATTTCAAGATCCATTTTTTCAATGTTTAATCCTGTTAATCTGCTTAAACGCATTTCAAGGATAGCTTTTGTTTGTCTTTCAGTTAAATCAAATCTGCTTGATAATTTTTCTTGAGCTTCAGCATCTGTTTTAGATTGTTTAATTATTTTAACTACTTCATCAATGTTTGATACAGCAATTTTTAATCCAGCTAAAATATGAGCACGTTCTTCTGCTTTATTTAAATCAAATTTAAGTCTTCTTGAAACAACATCTTTTTGGTGTTCAATAAACACTTGAAGAGCTTGTTTTAAGTTTAATGTTTTAGGTTCTCCATTAACAATAGCAACTAAGTTAAAGTTGAATGATGTTTGGATATTTGATTTTTGGAATAACTTGTTTAAAAGAATGTGTGGATTTACACCTTTTTTAACATCAATAACTAAACGAATACCTTCTCTGTTTGATTCATCTCTTAAGTCTGTAATTCCTTCAACAACTTTTGCTTTGTGTAATTCAGCAATCTTTTCAATGATTGTAGTTTTTTTAATTGCATAAGGAATTTCTCTAATAATAATTTTTGATTTTCCATTTGGTTGCTCAATAACTTCACATTTTGAACGAACAGGAATACTTCCTCTTCCAGTTTCATATGCTTCTAAAATTCCTTTTGTTCCAAGGATAATTGCGCCAGTTGGGAAGTCAGGGCCTTTAATGTATTGCATTAATTCTCTAACTGTAATTTCAGGATTTTTAGCAAGAGCAATAGCTGCATCAATTGATTCACCTAAGTTGTGTGGTGGGATTTCAGTTGCCATACCAACAGCGATCCCTGATGAACCTGAAACAAGTAAGTTAGGAAATCTTGAAGGTAATACTGTAGGTTCCTTTTCACTTCCATCATAGTTATCTACAAAATCAACTGTATCTTTTTTAATTCCTTCTAACATTTCAGAAGCAATTTTAGACATTCTTGCTTCTGTATAACGCATAGCAGCAGCTGAGTCACCATCGATTGAACCGAAGTTACCATGTCCATCTACAAGTGGATAACGCATTGAGAAATCTTGAGCCATACGAACCATAGCTTCATAAACTGATAAATCACCGTGTGGGTGATATTTCCCTAAAACATCCCCTACAATACGAGCTGATTTACGATGTTGTGAACCAGGAGTAATTCCTAATTCTGACATATCGTAAAGAATTCTACGGTGAACCGGTTTAAGCCCATCACGTGCATCTGGAAGAGCACGTGAAACAATAACACTCATAGAGTACTCAAGAAATGATTGCTTCATTTCGTTATCAATAACAATTGGAATTAATCCCTCTGTTGGTGACTCAATGATTTGAGATTGAACTTGATATTCATCATTGTTTTGAGGTAATTCTTCCTCTTCTTCAACTTGCTCAACTACTGGTTGTTTTTTCTTGAAGATCATTTTGTTATTTTCTTCATATTCAAATTCTGTATCGTCTGAAGCTTTTAATGTAACATCAATTTCTTCAATTAATTTTTTGTCTTTGTCTTTATTGTCTATCATACAAACTCCTAACAGGATATATTTAAATGTAATTTAAATATATTATATATTTTTTACAAATTTATATAACATACATTATTTTTACCTTTTGCAGTAGTGTGCAAGCTTTAAAAGTAAAAAAAACAAAGACTATTTTTTAGCCTTTGGTTTGTTTACTCACGCTTTTAAAGTTTTAACTTCTTTTATTGTAAGTGGTCTATATTTTCCTACAGGAATGTTTTCAACTGTAATTCCACCATATTCAACTCTTTTAAGATTGATAACTTCTTTATCAACTAATTTGAATAATTCCTTAACATGATGGTAAGTTCCTTGTGTTAAAACAACAAAATAACTTTTTGATTCAATGTGAATAACTTGTTGGTTTGAAAATTTTTTGTTAATAATTACAGGTTTGTTTAATTTAGCTAATTCTTTTTTATCAAGCGGTTCATTTAATCTTGCTCTATAAACTCTTACAACTTCATATGATGGGTGCATTAATTTGTTAGCTAAATCTCCATCGTTTGTAAGAATAAGAACTCCGGTTGTATCATAATCTAATCTACCTACAGGAAAAATTTTGTAAGGTGTATCAATTAAATCAGTAACTTTTGCTCTATTGAAATTATCTTTAAGTGTACATACAGTTTTTGGTGGTTTATTTAGAACAAAATAAACTTTTTGTTCTTCACCATTAATCGGTAACCCATCAACTAAAATTTCATCATTAAATGAAGCTTTGTCACCTAATTTAGCTATATAACCATTAACAGAAATTCTTCCATCTAAAATCATTTGTTCAGCTTCTCTTCTTGAAGCAACTCCTGCTTTAGAGAGAATCTTTTGTAATCTTTCTTGCATTTGCATTAGTTACCTTCTTTCAAATCTATATCTAAAGGCGATTGACCACTTCTGTATTTGTTGTATAAAGCAAGTTGCTTATCTGAAAAGACAACTCCTTTATTAATGTTGTAATCATAAGCATCTTGAACCGCTTGTGAAAATCCTGCTTTTAAATCTTTTAAAGCTAGAGCTCTTACTTTTTGGATACCAGGATACTTTCTTCCTTGACAAATTTTGTCAGCTATATAAACCACAATATCAAGTGGTGTCATATTTTCTCTCATAGACGTGTGATATTTAACTGCATTTAAAATATCTTCATTTTTGATTTTCAAAGCGTGTTTAAGAATTAAGTAACCAGTGTATTGGTGTAACATATGGTTTTCAAAACCATCTAATAATTCAGGTTCATTTTCTTTAATTATTTGCATTGAAACTTCAGGATCAATTTCTTTTGCAATGTCGTGAACTAATCCTGCAAAATAAGCGTCTCTAGCAGATAGTCCATGTGCTTTTGCAAGTGCAACTGCAAATTCAGCACAAGACATAGAGTGCTTTGCTCTAAGTGCAGTAAGTGTATTGAAAATAATTTGCTCTATATATAATCTGTGTTCTGCAATGTAATCTGCAACAACTTCTGGAACAAAGTTTAATTCACCTTTTTTATATAAAGTAGATGATTCAGGTCTAATTGGGTTATTTAAAATTAAAGCATTATATTTTTTTGCATAAATTTTGTTGAAATTGTTACTTCTTTTGAAAACAACAATTTTTGCAAGCTTACAAATTTCATCAATATTTTTTCATTTATTAAGTGACATTAAGTTGTCTGAACCAATGAGCAAGAATAATTGGTCATTTTTGTATTTGTTTTTAAAGTATTTAAGTGTGTCAATTGTATAACTAACTCCACCACGTTTAACTTCAAAATCAGATACTTCGATTTTATCTTCACCATCTGTCGCTAATTGAATCATTTTAATCCTGTGCTCACCTGAAGCAATTTTTTTAGTTGTCTTAAATGGTGATGAATATGTAGGAACAAAAATTAATTTATCTAAATTAAGTTCATTTATTGCATATTTAGCAATTTCTAAATGACCCTTATGAACTGGATCAAATGAACCACCAAAAATTCCTATTTTCATAATACCTACTTTCTGTATAAGCTACCTTGTAAGGTGAATTTGTTTTTTTCTTTGTTTACATTTTTAGTTACACCAATGTTTGCAAAGTTAATATTTAAGTTTTCATACTTTTTAATTTCAGTCGCTTCCTGAAATAATGGAACTGGTATGTAAATATCAAAAACATCTCTAAGACCTGATATTCTTACACCTATACCAATGTATTCTTTATCCCTGAAGTGTTTATCAAATAAATCAAAAGCAACTCTATGTAAATCTTCATATGTGTTGATATATTTGGAAATTTTATGTTGCTTTGTAAATCATTTTTTCTCTTTGGTTCTGATTAAAACAGAAACTACATTTCCAACTAAATTGTGTTTAATAGCTCTTCCTGAAACTTTTTTAATTAGATCATCAAAGTATTTGATTTTAATTTCTTCATCCATATAGTAATCTTCAAAAGTTATTTCATTCCCTAACCCTTGAAGTTGTTCTTCGTGATGTTGAATATTTTCATAATAATAAGGTTGTAAATTTTTAAGTATTGTTTCAGCATACTTACCAAATAATGTTTGCATTAGCAACATATTTGTAGATGCTTTATAAAGGTCACCAATTGTTTTTAGTCCCATTGATTCAAGTTTTGGAGCAGACCTTCAACCAATTCCGTGAAATTCACCAATTGGTAGGTGAAAGAATTGATCTTTGAAATTAGCTTCATTAGTAAATCCGATTCCAAATGGTTTTGAAATATTAGTAGTCATCTTAGCTAAAAATTTGTTGTGAGATATACCGATTGTGATCGGAATATCAAAAACTCTTAAAATTTCTTGTTGGATTTGTCTAGCTAAAAACTTTGGTGAAACTTTTGTTTTATAAACTAAATTAGTTACATCTAAAAAACATTCATCAATTGATGATATATGAATATTTTCAGTGTATTTTCTACCTAAAAAACCAAAAATAGAGTTAGATGTACTAATGCATAAATCCATATCAACATCAACGAACACTGTTTCAGGAACTAGTCTTTTGATTTCTTCTTTTTTCATTCCAACACGAACTAATTTTGTGTTTTTTAATTCGTAACTAATAGATACAGCTATTGCATGTGATTTGCTTTTGCATATTGCAATTGGTTTTCCTTTGAGTAATGGATATTTTAATCTTGCTACTGATGCAAAGTAACTATCAAAGTCAATATGGAAAATAATTGGTTTTTTAGTTGTTGTTCTCATCTTGGTAAGCTTTTGCAATTAAAAGAGCACAATTAACTCTATTTAAGTGTGATTTAACATTATAGAAAACTCAAAGGTTTTCTAATTTTGTAATTTGCTCATCGCTTAATTGTTCTTGATTAACAAACTTTTCAAAAAGCGAAATAAGATTTGAGATTTCTTCTTTAGTTTTGTTTTTAATTAAACTTAAGAACATATCAGTTGAAGCAACAAAAATTGCACATCCAATTCCGTTAAAGTTTGCTTCTTTGATTTTGTTATTTTCTCATTGAATGTCTAATTGAACTTTGTCAGAACAAGTATTACTGTAATGGGTTTGAAATTTATCATCTAAATCTTTTTTGTTAACTGGGTTTTTATAATGCTCCATAATCATTTCACGAGCTTCATTTTGATTAAAATGCATAAAAGTCACCTCCATTTTTTAACTCTTCAATAAGTTTGTCAATATCTTCATATGAATTGTAAATTCCAAGTGAAATTCTTAAAAATGAATAATTATCTTGAATGTTTCTTAAATAAGGAGCACAGAAAATTCCTGCTATTGTGTAAATTCCTTTTGAACCTAAATAAGTAGCAACATCTTGAGGATTAATTCCCCTTACATTAATAAGCGCAATGTTGTCACCTGGTTTTGAGAAAACTTCAATATTGTCTAATGTAGCTAATTGATTGTGTAAGTAAGTTGATAAATCCTTAAGAATTTCTTGAGTTTTTTCATATCCAATTGAGTTGAAAAAATCAAGTGATTTATCAAACATAAAGAAACCACCTAAATCAGGTGTTCCTGGTTCAAATCTTGAAATTGTCTTTTTAATAGTTCAATTATTATCTTTACCGATCGCATCAACTGAACCACCACCAAATTTAACTGGTCTAAATTGTGAAAGTAATGTATCTTTAATTGCTAAGACACCCATTCCTGTTGGTCCATAAAATTTATTTGTGCTGAATGCTATTGCATCAAAATCATTTAAGGAAGTTTTTTTATGACTAATAGCTTGTGCTGCATCAGCTAAAATTACAATATTTTTTTCTTTTGCTATCTTACAAATTGTATTAATATCTAACTGAATATTAAAGTTGTTAGTTTCGTTAGAAAATGAAATGAGTTTAGTTTTCTCATTAATATCACTTAAAATGTCATTTGAGATAACAACTTTTGAATTTGTTTTTTTAGCAATTTCTAATCAAGGAATAATGTTTGAAGAGTGATTGTATGAACTTAATAAAATTTCATCACCATCTTTTAGAATTTGCCCCATCATTTGGGCAAACATATTAATTGATTCAGTTGTTCCTGATGTGAATATAACTTCTGTTTCTTTTGCATTGATTAAATCAGCAACTTTTGAACGAACTCTTGAAATTGTTTGATTAACTTCACTACCGATTGGTGTATCTGCTGTACGTGATGAAATTGATTTATTACAATAAAAATCGACTAAAGCATCAACTGCAGTTTGGGGTTTTAAAACTAAGGCAGCTGAATCAAAATAAACAATAGACTTTAAGATTGGAAATTGTTCTCTAATTTCTTTATTTTTCATTAAAGCACCTTCTTTAGAATAGAACGTAAAACAGTGTTGTAATTTGGTAATTTTTGAAACTCATCTAAAAAGTCATAGTAGTATGTTCTTTTAACTTTATTAACTAAAAGATCAAACTCGTGTTTAGTTTCTTTTTTTGATAATGACTTATTGTTAACTAACTTAATTTGGTTATTTTCTAAATACTCAATATCAAAAGTCAAATTATCAATGTTGTAATATTTAGCAATTAGTTGATAGAACATAAAATGATAAAAGTTGCTAATCATTTGCTTTTGAGCATCAGTTGCATTTTCTTCAAATTCAATGTGACTTAAAAACTTATCAATAAGTTCATTAAGTGTATTTGAAGAAATACTCATTTCTTTTTTACTGTAAGCTGAATTATCTGCTTGCTTTTTGATTAACTTATAGTTAGCGAACTGCTCAATTGTAAAATAAAATTGCTTGATAATCTTTTTTAGATGTGAGTTGTATGCAATTACAAATTTAAGATTATTAATTTTGATTGATGACATTATTTTGCTTTATCCATTAACTGAATCAATTTGTAATAGTTTTCTAAAATACCATTAACAAATTTGTAGTAGCTTTCTTCTTGTGTCACGTTTGATTGGTCTAATGCTGGTGGGAAGAACATTTTTGTAATTTCAACTGACTCATTGAAAACAATTTTAGGTTGATTATTGAACAACTCAAAAGCACCGTTTAAAATTATTGCTCTAACAACTGGAGAAAGTCTTTCTCAACTTCAGTCACTGTTTAAAAGCGATGATAAAGTCTTTCTTAAAAACTTGTAGTTAGATGCAATTAAACTTAATCTTTTTGTTTCTTCAATATCAACAAAATCAAATTCAGTAACTGCAGTAGGGACGTCAATTGCTTCATTTAAAAGTTCATATTTGTAAAGAACTTGAATAACATTTAACCTGATTTCTCTTCTTGATTTTTTATTACTCATAAAATACTCCTTAAATATTTTTTTAATTATATTAAAAAAATGTTTTTGTGTATTTTGCTTTTAGTTCTATGGTATAGAAAGTTTAAAAAAATATCTAACTTTTAGTTAGATATATTTAACAGTTTTTCTTGCTTCAATCTTGTTTTTGATTAATTCAAGAAGTGAGAATAAAGTAGATAAAATAAGTACATAAATTGGAATTGAAATTAAGGTTCTGAATATGATTGGTATCATAATGATTAGATAATTATTTCCTACTGTGTAATTACGTTTTAAGAATAAGTTTGCATAATTAATGAAGACATAAGGCCCATAAATTCATCTACATACAATCATAACAATCAGAACAATTCCAATAATCATAAATAAGTTTATGAAATAACTTGCAATTCTCTTATTTTGATCTTGTTTTGTGTATACATAAAGCATTATGAACAATAGAACAAAAGTTAGAATAAATGAAATTGCAATTATTATGTATAAAGTTGCATCTGTAAGAGCACCAACTCCAAAAATTTTGCTGATTTTAAGACCTTCAATTAAGTTAGTTTTTTTATTCTTAAAAAAGAATTTTGGATTATCTGAATTTGATACTAAAACCACTGTAAGGAAGGTAGAAAAGAGTGAAATAAGTATCATTACAAATGTCGCAATAACTGCTTTTATTGATTTTGTCTTATACATAAAAATGAATAGTTTTGTAATCAATACAACTGCAATTGGAACTATTGCATACATTCAATATCAAGATCAAACTCCACCATTAAATAATAGTGCAAAAAAGTCTGATGCAACTCCTAAAAGTGCTGCTTTATAAGTTGTGAAAAAGATTGCATAGATAATGTAAAACACATATTCAAAGTTTAATCCAGCTTTAGAAAGTCCTGTAAATTTAACAAGTGTTTGGACTATTAAAAATAATCCCATTGTTATGCCGGCAATTGACATTTCATAAACATCAAATTTAAATTCAACATTTTTGAATCTTGAAAACTTGTTTTCAGATTCTAAATTGATTAAATAAATTAATTCATCAACCTTTTCAATCGAATTTCTTTGCTTATCTGAAAGGTATAAAGTGTTTACAAAGAAAATTTTGTAAACAACATCAATAGGTGGTATTACTGCTGTTATATAAAGTAAATTAAAAAGATGCTTTTTATTACTTAATACAAAATGCATTCTCGGATTAAAAGTGTAATAACCATTTTTAACTTTTTTAGCCAGCTCACTAGCGTCGTAGAATGATTTGAGAGAATAAATAACTCAAATTATTGGGGCGAAAATTAGATATGTATATCATTGATTATTCTCCACTACATTTGATTTTCCACAAATTGCTAAAACAATAAATGTAATAATTATTAAAAAGGTTATTATTTGAGAAATTGATTTGATTATCATCTTTTTATTTAGGAAACTTCTAAATAAATCATTGATATATCAACGATTACCTTTATACTCCAATGTCTTCATGTATTTTTGTCTTCATGTATTTTTGTCTTCATGTATTTTTGTCTTCATGTATTTTTATATTATAAGTAATAAGCAAATTTTAGTAAGTAAAAAAGATAAAAAACAACTCCCAAAAGGGAGTTGTCTTTCATAACAAAAAAACAAATGAGGTCAGCGATTTCTCGCTGATATGGAGCGAGTGAAGGGAATCGAACCCTCACAGTCAGCTTGGAAGGCTGAAGTTCTACCATTAAACTACACTCGCATTCGTTATTGGTGTAAATATTATAACACACAATTAATTTTTTATAACGAAATTTTTTAAATTTTTTATTTTCTCGCACAAAGCAAAGCAACATCTGGCGCGCCCGACAAGACTCGAACTCGTAACCTTTAGGGCCGTAACCTAACGCTCTGTCCAATTGAGCTACGGGCGCATTTATGGAGGCACCAACGGGATTCGAACCCGTAATCAAAGTTTTGCAGACTCATGCCTTGGCCGTTTGGCTATGGTGCCTTGTGCTAACTTATTATAGTATATTTTTTATACTATGAAAATTTTTTTATTAAATTTTTAAACAATTTAATGCACTATTTATAAATCTAATAAAAACATATATTTATTAACAATAAATATAGAAATAAATTGGTTTTATTAAGTTTTTTTACTTACAAAAGCAAATAAAAACACCATAGTTTGCACTATAGTGTCCTAATATTCATATAAATTATTCTTCAACTACTTCAGCAACATCTTCATCAGAGTTATTTTGTGATGCTTGTTGTGTATTTTGAGCATTTTGTTGAGCTGATGCATTAGCAAAGTTTCTGATAACTTCTTCAACTTGGTCTAATTTTGTTTTAAGAGCAGGAATGTCTTTTTTGTTAATTAATTCTTGTAATTCACTAATTAATTTTTCAGATTCTGCTTTAGCTTTTTCGTCTAATTTGTCACCTTGTTCTGCGTTAGCTTTCTTAATTTGGTCAATTAATGATTCAGCTCTAACGATTGTTTCAGCTTCTTCTTTACGTTTTTTGTCAGCTTCTTTGTTTAATTCAGCTTCTTTAATCATTCTTTCGATTTCTGCTTCTGATAATTTTGAAGAGTTTTGAATTGTGATTGATTGTTCTTTGTTTGTTTTAACATCTTTAGCTTTAACTGTTGTAATACCGTTAACGTCAATTGAGAAGCTAACTTCGATTTGAGGAATTCCTCTAGGAGCTGGTTCAATACCTGAAAGGTTGAATTGTCCTAATAATTTGTTGTCTGAAGCCATTTCTCTTTCACCTTGAACAACTGTAATTGTAACTTCTGTTTGGTTATCTGCAGCTGTTGAGAAGATTTGAGATTTTGTAACTGGGATTGTTGTATTTCTTGGGATAAGTGGTGTAGCAATACCTCCAAGTGTTTCAATACCTAATGTTAATGGTGTAACATCAAGTAATAAAATGTCATCAATGTCTCCTGCTAAAACAGCACCTTGAATAGCAGCACCGATTGAAACAACTTCATCTGGGTTGATTGAACGGTTAGGTTCTTTACCTAATGTTCTTTTTACCATTTCTTGAACAGCTGGCATTCTTGTTGATCCACCAACTAATAATACTTCGTGTAAGTCGTTAGCTGTAATTCCAGCTTCTTTTAAAGCATCTTCAATAGGTTTTCTTGTTCTATCTAATAAGTTAGCTGTCATAGCTTCGAATTCGCTACGTTTTAATTCTAATTCAACGTTTAATGGTCCGTTTGGTGTAATTGCTAAGAATGGTAAGTTAATAGCAGCTGTTGATTGGTTTGATAAATCAATCTTTGCTTTTTCAGCTGTTTCTTTTAATCTTGACATAGCCATCTTGTCGCTTCTTACATCAAAATCGTATTTTGATTTAATTTGTGAAATCATTCATTCAACAATAGCGTGATCTCAGTCATCTCCACCTAAGTGGTTGTCTCCTGAAGTTGATAAAACTTCAAATGTTCCGTTTTCTAATTCAAGAACAGAAACATCAAATGTTCCTCCTCCTAAGTCATAAACAAGAACTTTCATTGATTTATCAGTTTTTTCTAAACCGAATGCAAGTGCAGCTGCAGTAGGTTCATTGATAATTCTAAGAACATCTAATCCAGCAATTTTACCTGCGATTTTTGTAGCTTCACGTTGAGCATTGTCAAAGTAAGCTGGAACTGTAATAACAGCTTTAGTTACTTTTTTACCTAATTTAGCTTCTGCATAATCTTTCATATATTGTAAGATCATTGCTGAAATTTCTTCAGGTTTGTAATCTTTTCCATTTAGTTTAACTGTTTTATCTGTTCCCATTAATCTTTTAATAGAAACAACTGTGTTTGGGTTTGTTTCAACTTGTCTTTTAGCAGCGTCCCCAACAATAATTTCATCTCCTTTAAATGCAACTACTGATGGAGTTGTTCTTTTCCCGTTAGGATTTTCTAAAACAACAGGTTGTTTATTTTCAATAACAGTAACAACAGAGTTTGTTGTACCTAAGTCAATTCCTAATACTATTTCTTTAGCCATATTTAATCTCCTTTTGCAATAAAATGTTTTTTCATCCTCTTTTTAATATGAGTATATTATAACAGAAATTTAGCAAAACAATAATTTATTTGCTAAATTTTTTTATTTTATTTTTGAGATGACAACTGATGCAGGTTTAACTACTCTATCACCAATTTTTAAACCATATCTAACTACTCTTATAACAGAATTGTCAGCTTTATTATTATCATGTTCGATTTGAATAACTTCTTGAGTTTGAGCATCAAATTCAGAACCTACAATTGGGTCAATTAATTGAGCACCATTTTCGTTAAATAGATTTTCAAATTGTTTTGCAACAATTGAAAATCCAAAGCAGTAGTTTTTAACAACTTCATTATCTGAATTTAAACCAGCATTCATAGCCCCCATATAATTGTTATATGGTTCCATAAATTCTTCTAAAAACTTAGATAATGCATACTTTTTGTTTTCTAAAACTTCTTGTTTTTTTGCTTCATTAGTTTTTGTAACTAATTCTTCATATTTTTGCTTGAAGTTTCCATCTAATTCTTGAAGTTTTAATTTGTATGTATATTGGTCTAATTGAATTTTGTTTTCTAATTCTTTAACTTTTGCATTTAAAGAATCAATTTGTGAAGATAATTGAATTTTTTCTGCATTAAGTTTTTCAATTTCTGCAGCTAATAATTCTTTCTCTTTATCATTAGCTTTTGATTCTTCTTTTTTAATGTGTGAAATCTGAAGTTTTATGTCTTTTAAATTAACATAAGCTTTTTTACCACGGAAGTCTTTAAAAATGTAATCACTTGGAAACACTAATTTGATAGTTAATTTTTTATTAAATTTTTGACCAATTAAATATTTGTCAAAATCAGGTAAGTATTCATTTTTACCAACTGTGATTGTTTTTTTACCTTTAAATTCAATAACTTCTTTTGAATCTAAGAAAAGCTCAAATTCAGCAGTAATTTTATTACTCTCAAAAATCTTTCCCTTTGTTAAATAATTATTCATTTTTCTCCTCTTTTACTCCTAATTTTTACAGCAAGATTATTTTTTCTTATTGCTTAAAATTCTTTCCAACATTGCAAGTGCAGTCTTCATATCATCATATTTTGAAGTAGTAGCACCTACTATAGCAATTTCAGTGATTTGATTATGATTGCTAATTTTCTTAGACATATATGTTCCTGAATTATCAATTTGAATTCTTATGTTTTCCTCATCTTCAATTTGAGATTCAATACTTTCTCAAATTGAGTGATTTTCAATCAACTCAATCATTTTTGAAAGGTCTTCTCTTTGAATATTTTGACTCAATATAATGTTATTTTTTCCATAAACATTATTTTTATTTCTTGTTCTAGTCTTGAAGTTGCCAAAAACATTTCTAACAAATGAGTTGATAAGCTCTTGATATTTTTGAACTGCTTCTTTTAAAATAGGTTCTAAAATTGCAACAGTTTCAGGAATCTCACAAAGTGGTTTATCAACTAATCTTTCTTTGAAAATTCTTACTGCTGTTTTAACATCAGTCATTTTAAATTCGTTATTTTCAATATTTAAAATTCTTGAAAATACATCACCATTTGATGTAACTAATACAATTGTTGCTTTTGTAGGTGACAATACAACTAAATCAATACTTTTAAGAAGTGTTTGATCATCAATATTATTAGTTGTAATCATTGTATAACCTGACATATCAGCAATAATTTGAGCTGCTTTTTCAACTGTATTATCAATATCAACTTTTTTGTTTGCTAATATAGCTTCAATTTTGTTTTCAAATTCAGATGTCTGTGGTTTAGCAAGATATTTAGCATAATAATTAAGACCTAATAAAGTAGGAATTCTTCCACTTGTTCCTGACTCTTTTATAAGGTAACCTAACTCTTCAAGCTCACCTAAAATGTATCTCATTTTAGCGCTTGAAAAATCTAATTCAGGATGTACCTTACTATATTTTTCAACTAAATATGCGCTACTTACAGCGTTTCCTGTTTCAATGTAAGCTTGAACTGTAGATCTTAAAACTGGTTCGTGTTTTGGTTTTAATCTTGTGTAATCTGAAGTTTCTTTTTTTGTTTCCATAGAAAATATTTTAGCATAAGTTAGCAAAAAACAAAGCTAATTGCTAAAATTATTTACAAGATGAATTCTTCTTTATTTTAATAAAGAAGTCATTTGTTTAATTAACAATTAACTTTGTTTTTTAATTACATAATAGATAGCATTATCACTAAAATCTAATGCATTTTTTGTTTCTTTTCCTAAACTATCTCTATGTGCATATTTATAAATTTGTTTAATTCCAGCTTCATTTAAAAGCGACATAATTTCATCAAAATCATAATAAGATAAAACACCTTTTTGTCCTTCCTGATAGTAGACAAAGTCACCTTTATCTCAGTTAGAAATATTTTTAAACTTAATTTCTTTTTCTTGCTGTCTAATTAATTTTTCTCTATTAATATCACCTTTAGCTTCGTGAGCACTAAAAACTATGTATCCATTAGGTTTTAGTGCAGTATAAGCATTTTTTAATGCATTAATTTTATTAATTCTATAAGGAATGCACATTAGTGAATTGAATGTGAAGATCATAAAATCGTATTGCTTTTGATATTTATAATTTGATAAATCAACTTCATAAAAATTCACATTTATGTTAGTTTTGTTTGAATAATTTTGAGCTAAATATTCTTTAGCTTTTTTAATTGAATTTTTACTAATATCATAGCCGTCAAGGTTTAAAAATCCTAAATCAAGTGCTCCAAATATAAAACGTCCAGTACCTGTTCCTAAATCTGCAATGTTTGCAGTTTTAGAAATATTTAGGTTTTTTAGTCAATATTTTTCAGCATTTAAAATGCCAACATTTTCAATAGCTTCAAAATAATGTTTCAGTGAACTATCAGTATCATAAACTGAAGTTAACTCATTAACAGACATAGTAATAGTTTGTAAATTTTTCATAAAGCAATTATATTAAAAGTTAGATTATCGCACTCAATTTTTAGACTAATTCATAAGATGCATAAAGATAAAAAACTAATATTTAATTTACAAAATTAAATAAATACTCTTTTTTAAAAAAAGTATAATATATAAGCAATTTATAAATAGCTTTATAAATTATCAAAAGTTTAGTTTAGATATAGAAAGGAAGCAAAATTATGAAAAAAGTTGCTATTAACGGATTTGGAAGAATCGGAAGATTATTCTTACGTAGATTATTACAAACAAACTCAAAAGATATGCAAGTTGTTGCTGTTAACGACTTAACAGATCCAGCTACATTAGCTCACTTATTAAAATACGATACAGCATACCACACATTACCAGTTGATGTTGAAGTTAAAGAAGGTGCTATTGTAGTTAACGGAAATGAAATTAAAGTTTTATCAGAAAGAGACCCTGAAAACTTACCTTGAGCAGAATTAGGAATTGACCTTGTTGTTGAATCAACAGGATTCTTCACAAAACGTGAAGGTGCAGAAAAACACTTAAAAGCAGGTGCTAAAAAAGTTGTTGTTTCAGCTCCATCAGATAAAGATGTTAAAACAATCGTTTACAACGTAAACCACAACATCTTAACAAGCGAAGACAAATTAATCTCAGCTGCTTCATGTACAACAAACTGTTTAGCTCCAGTTGTTAAAGTTTTAGTTGACAACTTCGGAATTAAAAGCGGTTTCATGACAACAGTTCACGCTTACACAGCTGACCAAAGATTACAAGATGCTCCTCACAAAGACTTAAGAAGAGCACGTGCAGCAGCACAAAACATTGTTCCTACATCTACAGGAGCAGCAAAAGCTATCGGATTAGTAGTTCCAGAAGCTACAGGTGTTTTAAGTGGTTCAGCTCTTAGAGTTCCTACAATTACAGGTTCAGTAGTCGACTTAACAGTTGTTTTAGACAAACAACCAACAGTTGAAGAATTAAACGCAGCTGTTAAAGCAGCAGCAAGTGAAACATTATTATATACAGAAGCTCCATTAGTATCTTCAGATATCGTTGGTGCTACATATGGTTCAATCTTTGATGCTCAATTAACAGACGTTTTAGAAACAGAAAATGGAAGACTTTACAAAGTTGTTTCATGATATGACAACGAAATGTCATACGTTTCACAATTAGTTAGAACAGTAGAACACTTCGCTAAATTATAATAATCAATGACACAGCTAAACAGCTGTGTTTTTTATTACTCATCTTAAAAACTTAATATAATTAATATATTAATCATATTAAGGAGAAAATATGCCTTTTACATTAATCGCAATTTGTGTGATTGAAGTTATCTTAGGATGATTTGTTATTTTCGAAAAATCTGGTCTTTTATTCTATAAATCACTTCTAAAATTAACTAATGCAAAAATTGAACAACTTAAAATTTGAAATAAACAAAACATAGTGGTAAACATAAAATACCTTGAAGGTAAAGATTATCTATTGAAAACTATCCAAAACAAGGTTATTATTCCTGCAATAGTCCTATTTTTCATTCATGTAGCTTTATATGTTGTTTTATTTTTAGAACTATTTTTGCTACCTGGCAATGATCGTTTCAATGAAATATATAAAACATTATTCCCTATAGTTGTTATACCAATTAGTTATTTACAATTCTTTTCATTGTTTATTGCTTCTTACTTTTTTGTGTTCAAGAAAAGGTTAAATGATGAATTCAAAAAAGCTAAGAAAGTTAGATTTAGTTCTAATGTAGAAATGTTTGAAGGGATTGAATTAACTGAACCACAAATATCTGACATAAACTTATTCAAATTTAATGATAAAAACCCTAGATTAATTATTTGAAAACCTATTATGTTCTATGATAAAGCTGAATCATTTAGTTCAATTTTTCCTATTAATATAGCTTCAAGAAAAATGAAAAATAGAGCTGACATCGAAAAAATAGCATACTTCTTATTAAACTTCGATTCAATTGGAGATTGGCTCAAATCAGAAGATAAGCAAGTTTATGTTAAAGTATATAGAGCATTATTTGAAACTCAAAATTTCTTATAAATTAAACTATAAAACTACTTTTAAAGCTTACTCACAAGCTTAAAAGTAGTTTTTCTTATTATAAAATTAACTGAAAATACTTTTTATTTTCTTTAAGTTCATAAGTTGTAAAAAATAATATAATATTAAAATATTATATTATTAGGAGGGTTAAATGATATATGACAAGTTTGTCAACGTAGGTAAATATGATTATGGCAATAGTAGTTTAAGTAAAGCAATGAATTTAATTAATTCATATGATTTTGATAATTTACCATATGGTGTAACTAATATTGATGAAAATATTAGAATAGTGAAACTTAATTACACACCATTTTATAACCATTTATTTGGTGAAATTCATAATAGCACTATTGATATTCATATTAATTTACTTGATACAAAAGAAGTTGTTTATTATGATTTAAATCCAAATAATGTAAACAATGAAATTTTGAATGAAAATAAAGATAATGATGTTAAATTCGTTCAAGTGAATTCATACGATAATAAATTAATGTTAAACAAAAATGAGTTTGTTCTTTTCTTTGAGAATGAAACACATATGTTTGATTTATTAGACAAAAACAGTCCAAAAGACAAGATAATAATTAAAATTAAGACCAATAATTAATTAGGAGAAATTTATGTACTCAATTAAAAAAATATTATTAAGACCTGAGTTTTTTGACGGTTGAACTGATGTAACTATTAAAGGGTGAGTTTCATCAAACAGAGGAAACAAAAAAATTCGTTTCATTGAAGTAAACGATGGTTCAACTATTTCAAACTTGCAAGTTGTCTTCAAAGGCGAAGCTTTTGATTTTGACTTATTAGACCAAACCAAACCTGGTTCAGCAATCATTATTAAAGGTTCATTGCATGCAACACCAAATGCGCCTCAACCAATTGAATTAGTAGCTACAGAAGTTACAATAAAAAAAGTTGATGAAGATTATCCAATTCAAAACCAAGAAATCAATCTTGAAACATTAAGAGAAATTCCACACTTAAGACACAGAACAAACTTAATTAAAGCAATTATGCTTGTTAGATCAACATTAGCTCACGAAATTCACAAGTACTTCATTTCAAAAGAATTCTTCTTAATGGCTTCTCCAATTATTACAAGTAACGATGGAGAGGGAGCTGGAGAAACTTTTATAGTTTCAGATAACGAATCAAAAGATCCATTCTTTGGAAAATCTAAGAAAGCTACATTAGGTGTTACTGGACAATTACACGGTGAAAGTTACGCAGTTGGAATGAACAAAATTTATACTTTTGCACCTACATTTAGAGCAGAAAACTCAAACACAAAAAGACACTTAGCAGAATTCTGAATGATAGAACCTGAAGTTGCATTCTACAACTTATTTGATGTTATTTATTTAGCAGACGATATGCTTAAAGTTGTTGTAAGAAACACATTAGCTAAAAACAAAACTGAAATTAAATATTTAGATAAAGTAACAAACAATGGTTTAATCGAAAGATTAGAACACTTTGTTGAAACACCTTTAAAAATCATTGACTATAAAGAAGCAATCGAAGAACTTAAAAAAGTCGCAGATACTTTTGAAAACAAGGATATTTACTTCGGTTTAGATTTAGCTTCAGAACACGAAAAATACTTAACAGATAAACTTTATAAAGCACCGGTTGCAGTAATTAACTTCCCTAAAGATTTCAAAGCATTCTATATGAAACAAAACGAAGATAGTAAAACAGTTGCTGCATTTGACTTATTAGTACCTGGTGTAGGAGAAATGATCGGTGGTTCTGAACGTGAATCTGATTATGATAAATTAGTTACACGTGTAAAAGAATTAGGTATTGACCAAGAAGACTTACAATGATACTTAGACTTACGTAGATTTGGGCATATGTTAACTTCAGGATTTGGAATTGGATTTGAAAGATTAGTTATGTATGTCACTGGTACAGAAAACATTAGAGAAACAATTCCATACCCAAGATCAAACGGAAGCATCAAAATGTAATTTAAACACTCTTTATGAGTGTTTTTATTTTTAAAAAGACATGTAAATAATATAATAATTAAATAAAGGAGTTTAATGAAATTAATATTTAACAATTTGCCAATTTGAGCACACTTACTCATCTTAGCCGTATTTTTTGCAATTTTGATTGTAATACTAACTTTCGCACATTCTTTCATTCAAAAAACTGTAAGATTAACAAATTCATATAAACAAGTACAAATTCAAAAATGAAGTGAAGAAAATAAAGTTGTGAATAAAAAGTATTTAAATGGAGCTAAAAAGATTTTTAAATATATCACCATACCATTTATCATGCTTTCTGCTTGAATTTTTATTTCACTTGTCTTTTCTATTATGGATATAGTATATGCAGCTAGAGAATTAAGTATTAGTGATTCATTTGATACATCTGTTTTATATACATTGATAATAGCATGCAGCTGCATAATAATCACATTAATGTTCATTTTTCATATTGTTATGTATTCTATACAATATTCAAAATTTGTTAAATTGCTTAAACAAATTAAAAATAGCAAAATACAATGAAAAGAAAATGCAAAACTATTCACTAAAACATATGACAATAATGAAAGATCAACTGACTTTGAACTTAAACATATTGGTGCAAATAGCGACTTCAATAAATTTATGAACAATGGTGTTATAGGGTTAGCTGTTAAGGGTGTAAGAGAGTTGTTTGCTCCTAAATTATGAAAATGAAACAAAGAAACCTATAACGATATTACATACTTTGTATTCAATTTTGAAGATATCGAAGAATTTTTAGTTAATGAAAATGATTCGTATGTTAGAGTTTGAAAAGAATTAAATCAAAAGTAAATGAAAATCAACTAGATAGAAAATTCTAGTTGATTTTTTAATTAATAAAACTTTTTAATTAATTGGTAAAGTGATTCTATGACATTTGTATCATCAACATGCATTGAATCAACATTTACATATTGAGTGTCAAATAATGCATAGTATAGAACCTTACCCTCTTTAAATCATTTAGGTAATATTGCGTTTTTATATAATTTTGTGAAATTTGGAAGTCTATATGAGAGTGTCGTTGCTCTGTTTTTAATTATTAATTTGTCTAATTTCATTTTTTTAGGAAATTCTTTAGTTGAAATTTTTGAATAGAAATAATCTGCAAGATTTTTATGTTCTTCTGTTATATCAATAATTTCTCAACCTCTCATTGTTTTATGTCATACACGAGCTACTACGATGAAGTTTTTAAATAATAAATATGAGAAGTATCCATTCATTAAGATTAAAGCAATGATAATAAGCAAGTTTGTTATTCTAGTAATACCTTTGTCAGTATTTGTTCCTAAAAAATCTTTTAAAAAATATACTGATGCATTACAAATTGCAAATACATTAAAAATAAATTGCAGCGAAATTAAAATAATTAACATAATGTAATGAAAGTTTCAATATTTATTCATTCTTTCGTCAATTTTGTAAGAATTAAAGAATTTTTCATTATTTTGAAAATGTACTGCATTCATTTTTGCATGATTAATGAAGTTTCCATAAGTAATAGCAATAGATGCAAATAGCAATAGTCCTGTACTACTAAATGCAACTGCTAATCAAAAAAATACACTTGACATAAGACTCCTTTTAGTTTATTGATATTTATTTTAATAATTTTACATTATTAAAATTAAAATAAAAATAACTAGATTAATCTAGCTATTTTCAAATTTATATAATCATTATATTAATGGAATTTCTGCTTTGAATGAATCTCCAATTTTGTTGTTTTTAAAACTTGTAGGATCAAAGATATTTGCATCATAGATAATTACAACTTGTTCTTTTTGTGAGTCATATTTAGCTCATTTACTATCTTGAGGATATACTGCCTCTTCTCTGTCTTGAACAATCATTTTTCAATTTGAACCATCTTTATTCAATTCATCTAATATAGCTTGAACTTTATCTGCCCTGTCGTAGTTAATTTCAGTTAAACCAACTATGTCAAATCCTAATGCTTTAATAATTTTTGAGATTGCTATATATTTGAAATCTCTGTCACTTAGGAATGTTTCATAATCACCAGATGTTCCATAGTTTAACACATTTCAGTGAGCTATACGAAGTGCATTAGCATCTTTTCTATGTAAATCTATAGAATGGTTTGAATGTGGTAAAGTAACATTATTTTTAACTTTAACATCAGTTCACACAGGAGCATGATCTGATAATCTAGCTCTAATTGGTTCTTTAGGTTTATTACTTGTGTAGTAATTTAAGTTCATATCTTCAGGTGCAAGCACATTGTTTCTAAATGAACTTCAAATATCAAATTTAAATGCTAATTCAGGTGTATTAACTTGTGTCAATGTTCCTAAATGTTGTTTATTCTTGTTCTTAAAGAACATTTTATCATATGGTTGTGAATATACACCATTTGTTCTACCTAATGAAGTGTAGTGAGTCTTATTGTCACCTTCGCCTAAATTAGTAATTGTAAATTTATAGCTTTCTGGATAAAGATTTTGAATACTGAAGAAATCAGCACTAATGTTTGTATCACCACCAAAAATAACAAAACTATTATCTTGTGAAATTGATTCAAAATGTCTTGCTACATTTGGTAATCCTAAAAATTCAGAGACTTCTTGAGCACCTGCTGATTTTGGTTTACCATTTGCTGTTTTAATATTGAAGTAGTCTGTATTTATTGATTTTTCATCTTTAGCATTTTTAGCAACACCTGGAGAGTCTAAGTGAGCGAAAATTGTTGTGAAGTATGTATTGTCATTTTTGAGTTTAAATTGTGCTCCAAAAGGTGGTCTAACATATACTGTTCTTTTTTCGCTATTAATAATGTATCCTTCAGGCTCTTCTGGGTTAACAGGTTCTGGTTGGGTTTCAGAATCTGGTTGAGGGTTAGGGTTCTCATTTCCTGTATCAGGATTGCTTGGTTGTGGACTTGTTGGTTCTACAGGAGGATTTTGAGTACCTGGGTTATTTGGTAGAGTAGTTGGTTGTTCTGGAGTTGTATTTGTTTCTTCTCCAAATGAGAAGACTTGTTCTCCTCCTTTGTTGTGTAGTTTATCTCAGAAACGAAGAGTAACCTTTTTATCCTTTTTGTTAAATCTACATCTAATTTTTTTTGTTCTTAATCTTTTATTGTTAGCATCAGTTTCATTTTTATATAAATCATGCTTTGTTCTGTCGAATCTGAAGACAAATTCTTTAACAGTTCCTTTTTTAACAAAAACATTACCATCATTATCTAATGTTAAATCAAATTCAACTTCTTTTGCGTTGTTTTGGTCTAATGATTCTACATAGTTTGTTAATGTTTCTTTTGTATTATCTAATGAAACTGAAACACTGAGAGGTTGAACCGATAATGATGATGTAGGTTGTTCTGGATTAGATGGGTTTTGTCCATTAGCTGGAGTTGCTGGTTTATCTGCTTCTGTTGAATTACATGAAACAGCAACAGTGGCAACTGTTGGTATTGAAATAAGTGAAGTTAAAAGTAATTTAAATTTAGTTTGCATATCGTGCCTCCTTAACTTAATTTAATATGAACTTTACATATTTTTAATTGTAATAAATTTACGAAATTTGTTAAGGTTAAATTCAAATTTAATTAATTTTTTTCACATTTTGTGAAAATTAAAAAAGCAAAACCTTTTTAAGATTTTGCCTTTGTTTTTCAACTTTTTTGAATTCTTATTTAATATTTGCATATGGAAGATACTCAGCTGATACTGTGTATCCTGTTGGTAATGAAGTTTGAATTTGACTATTAATGTATTCAACTGATAAGTTTGAAATATCTTTTCTTGAACCAATACTGTTAACTAATTTCTTAGTTGCATTTTCCCCTTCACCTTCAGTTACATATTCATTGCTTGTGTAATAGAATTCTGTGTAAAGTTTAAATACATCTAAGAAGTATCATTCACCTGTTTTTCTATTTTGGAATTCTAATCAGTAACTATTTTCGAGTTCTGGTGAATTTCCACGAATTACTTGGATGTTTGTGATACCTAATGTAAATCCAATTTTTGCAAATAATTCTGCAAATGATTGAACGTTTGTACCAACTTTAGCTTTTCCTTGTAATAACTTTTTGAATGATTGTTCATAACCTTCTTGTAAAGTTACATCTATTGTTGATTGTAAGTTTGTTGCTCTTCTAGGTAACTTGTATTGATGAGTCATAATTGCATCAATTTCTTTATCAATAGCTTTAGTTTCTTCATTTTCGACACCATTATTTGCTTTTAATAAAGCAATTTTTTGAAGCTCAATTTCTTTTAATCTTGCAATATCCATCATCATTTGGTCATAAATTGGTTGACAGTGATCAAGATACTTTTGGTATGCTTCTCTATCTTTGGCTTTAGTTGTTGATGCTTCTAATTTCATTCTAGCATTTTGGTATTGCCCTTGTAATGATGTGAAGTATCCGTATGCTGTAAGAGGTTCTGTACCAAATCAAGCTAAATATTTGTGTGTTTGGAAGAATTTAAGTGGGTCAGCACTAAATTCAGATGCCTCTTCAGGGGTAAGAGCTGTTTGATTGAACTCTGTAATATTATGAGATGTTATCTTATTAATGTTATCAATTGAAATTTGTTTAAAGATTTTGAAATCATCTGATGGTTCATTTGTATCTGGGTTTAATCCATCAATGAAGTATAAAGGTGAAAACCCTCCTCCGACTCCCATTAATGATTGAGTCATAATATTTCCATCTTTATCTCTTTTAATTGTGAATGATTGTGATTTTTGTATTAATAAGTTAACAATATTAGAAACCATATCACGTTCTTTAGAAATTGTTGAATCATAATCAAAGTTTAATAATGAACCTTGAATTGTTTTAAAGAATGATTGGAAAAGTGATGAAGAAATACCTGAATTAGTTTTGTTAACTACTGAGAAATTGATTGTGTAACTTCTATCAGCTGCATTTTGTTTAAGAATTCTGTTATTTGAATCTCTTGTTTCATCTTCAATAATAGCATCCATAAATGGAGAATTTTTAAAGTAAATTTTAAGAGCTTCTTTAACATCTTCTAATGAAATGAATTTAGCAGGATCTTCGTTGAAGAAAACAACTTTCATTAATGAATCAATTTTTGAAATGATTGCAATTTGTTTTTCTGAGTAACCAGCAGTTTCTAACTCTTTAGCAGCTAATTTTTGAATTGCAACTTTTTCGAAATCTTCAACTTTTTCAGTAGGGTGTTTTGTATTTGTATCTTTTGAAGCGTAATAGTCATTAAGTAATGTTGCAACGCTACCAACTAATGTACGTGCCTTATCTTTTGCATCATTATTTGCATCTTTTAATGTTTCTGAAAATACTTTTTCATCTACTGAAATTGATTTGTGGTTTTCGCTAATTGTATATAACTTATCAGCAACAATTTTTACATCATCGTTTTTAATATCGAATGAATTTTTGAATAAGAAATCTCAGTATGTGAATGTATAAGTCATAACATTACTGTTATCAAGTTCTTTAAAGAATTGAATTAAACCAGGTTTTTGTTCTCATTCTTTAAATTTAGCTATAACATCAGCATCTTTACTTCTCTCTTGTGTTCTTTTTATAAATGAGTTATTGACATCATAGTTTTTAGCAAATTTTACAGTAACATCATCTTCATATAAACATGAAACTGCTGTAAGTGGCATTGTTATAACTGCAGCTGTTCCTAGTAAAAATGGGAAAGCTTTTTTAGAGAATAATTTTTTCATAAATAACTATCCTAGCATTTCAGAATATCTTCAAGATTTAATTCCAGCATATGTTATGACTGAACCCATCAAGAATAATAAGCATGAAAATGCTAAACCTCCTATTGAATAAGCTTTTGTGTATTGATATGATTGTAAAATTTTAGCATCTAAGGTAGTTTTTTTAATATCAAGTAATGATTGAACATTATTAATTAAAATTGATAAACCAATAATTGCAACTAATGCAACCACTGTTAATATTGCTCAAATAACAACTTTTGTTCTGACGTTTTTCATATACTATCCTTTAATTGTTGAACCTTGTCTACTGATTGATGCCATAATACGTTTTCTAAAGATTAAGAAGAATAAGAACACAGGAATAATTGAAAGAAGTGATGCAGCTAATTTAACGTTTTGCATTGTGTTTGCTCCTGATTCTGGATCACTTGGATCGAATCCGGCTTTGAATAATCACACTGACATAACTTGTAAGTCTTGACCACCAATTGTAGAAATAAGTGCTGGTCATAAGTATGAGTTTCATGAAGCAAGAGATGTAAGAATAACGATTGTTAATGTTGTTGGCATAACCATTGGGAATGCAACTTTGAATAAGTATTTCATTCCTCCAGCACCATCAACAAGTGAAACTTCTTTAATTCTTCCAGGGATTGCTTCGAAAGCATTTTTATACATAACTGTATTGAAAATACTTGCTGTGAATGGGAATGCAACTGCTAATAAGAATGTAAAGTAAGTTTTGTAAAGTTTTGTTTTAAGAACAATTAAGTATTGTCCTGATAATAAGGCAACTTCTGGTAATACAAGTAAGGCAAGGGCAATAAATCACACAAGTCCTTTTCCACGTCAGTTTCTTAGTGAGAATGCATATCCCATTAAGAATGTAACAAAGACCTTAAGCACAACTGAAATAATAACGTTGAGCGTTGTGAATACAAAGGCCTTGCCATAACCTGTTGAGAATGCTCTCTTATAAGTGTTAGCTACAACTTCAGATCATGAAGCAATAACAAGGTGCCCTTCTATGTATGTTTTTCCTTCTGCAAATGAAGGTAAGAATTTAAATTGTTGTTTTAATGATTGAGATTCACCATCGTTCATTAATGAAATTGAGATCATGTAGAAGAATGGGAATAGGATAATAACTCCAAATAATGCAAGTAAGAATAATTTTAATGCTGATGAGGTAAGAACTTTTGAAAATGAAGTCTCTTTAACTTGACTAGCTGACTTCTCTTGATTTTTGCGCAATTTCTTTTGCATCATGCGCTTGTGTATTCATAACTTTAACTCAAACATTTCTTTCTCCTAAGTTATTTAATGTTAACTGCATCAAGAAGAATCCTCCACGGATCATTGATGAGAATATTACCCCGATCACGAATAGCGAGATACTTGCTGCTCCTGCTAAACGTCTGTCCCCTGTAGATGTAGCATAGTACACGAACATCATAAGAGATGAACCCCCGTTGTTTAAAGCGTTATTTGGTTTGTTTTCAAATAATGCTAATGGGAATACTTTAAGACCACCAATAATTCCTAATGTAATTAAGAAGTTAATTGTACTTTTAATTGATGGTAATGTAATTGCGAAAAATTGTTTAACTTCACCTGTTCCATCGATTGATGCTGAACGGTATAAGTTTTTATCAACACCCAACATAGCTGTTGTGAAGATTAAGATATTGAAAGCAAGACCACTTCAAATACCATTAATAATCATAGCTACAAGAGCGTTGAATGTGTAAGGATCACCTGTTGTTAATCATGGAATATTTTTTCCGATTAATTGGTTAACAAGTCCATATGTACTGAATAATTGAATGAATGCTAAAGAAACAGCAACAGCATTTGTAACATAAGGCATGAAGAATACTGTTTGTCAAAATCCTCTAGCTCATTTTCTGTAAAGCTTAGCAATAACTGATGATACTACTAAGGCAATCATCATAACAAATGGAAGAACAAATAAACCATAGATAAATGAGTTTCTAACCCCAACAGCAAAGTATTGGTTTGTGAAAACACTTGCATAGTTTTGTCCTGTTAATGATCCTGTTTCTGTTGTTAATGATTCATAAACGTTAATGAATAAAGGTGTAATTGTGAATAATGATAACAATATAACACCTGGCAATAAGAATAACATCGGAATTCAGAACGGTGTTTTCTTATCTAATATTGTGTGTGATAAAGTAGATTTTCTTTTTGCTTGTTTTTTTATAGATCAATTAAACAAGAAAGGAAAATTTTCTTGTATAAAACTATGAAACTTATTTCTTGATATCATATTCTATTCTCTCTTCAGATAAAGCGTCGAAAATGTGTAATTTCTTCAATGGTACATCGAAGTAAATTTCATCATTTTTAGCAAATGAGTAGTTGTTGTCTAATAAGAAGTTAATTCTTCCTACTCCTTCAACTAAAACAACTAATTTACTTTCTTTTCCGAAGTTTTCTACCACTACTACTTTACCTTTGAACATAGAACCTTGTTCTTTTGATTTAATAATGAAATCTTCTGAACGAACACCAATGTTTAATGTGATGTTGTCTTTATTGTCGTGAAGTTTGATTTCTGGAAGTTTTACGTCAGCCATTGTAACTACACCATCTTTAACTTCTGATTTGAATAATCCCATTTCTGGCATACCAAGGAATCTTGCAACGAATTGGTTTCTTGGTTTTGAGTAAAGTTCCATTGGTGTACCCATTTGTTGAACTCTAGCAGTTGACATACATACGATAATGTCTGAAATAGACATAGCTTCCTCTTGGTCGTGTGTAACGAAAACTGTTGTAATACCTAATGATTGTTGGATTTCTCTAATTCATTGACGAGTTGAGATACGTAATTTAGCATCTAAGTTTGAAAGTGGCTCGTCCATTAAAAGAATTTGAGGTTTTTTAACAATAGCACGTGCAATAGAAACACGTTGTTGTTGACCTCCTGATAAACGAGTAGGTTTCTTTTGTAAGATGTGAACAATTTCTACACGTTTAGCAACTTCCATAACTTCGTTGTGAATAGCTTTTTTAAGACTGATAACTTTCTTAGATAATTCTCTAATTTGTTCTCTGTCTTCATCTGATAATAAAGCAAAACCAATAGTTTTTCTTTCTCTTTTCATTGCTTCTTTAACAGAATATTTGTCTTCAAGTTCTTCAACAATACTGTAGAAGTGTTCTTCAGCTACTTTTGGTAATCTCTTTTCATCAGAAACTAATCCTAAGTATTCTTCATCTTCTTTAATTGTTTTGTTATATTCTGCTTTAGCGTCTAAGTATGCAGCTTTTTTTTCAGCTTTTTCTACTTGATATCTAGCAATGATTTCTTTTTGTTTTAATAAGAATTTGTAACGAGTTAATAATTTAATAGCTTTTTGTTCTAATTTAATAATTGCTATTCTGTCTTTTAAGACTAATTCACTTAAATCAAGTTGAACTAACTCAGCTGTGAAATCTTGTAAACTATTAATTCTTTCTTGATACTCTTCTTCTGATTTTGGTTTTGAGAATTTAAGAATGCTCTTGTCATATGAAGCTAAGAATTCTGATTGTTTTAATTCATTTTCATTAATTAACCCATTAGCTTTATCATGAGCGAACTTGTATTTAATGTCTTGGATTTTTGTCGCTGAATCTTGTTTTGTTTTTTTGTTAGTTTTAATAACATTCTTTGTTAATACTGAAATTTCTGCATTTTCGTGAACTACTGAAACTGAATAATCAGTATGTGCTTTTTCAAGTTTGTTACTGATTCTTGAGTATGCTTCACTAACTTGACGTGAAATTTCAGTTTTAACTAATTTATAGTTTTTGAATGCTTTATTTAAGTGTTCAATTTCTGCTTCAGAAGCTCCTAATTTTCTTAAGTAAATAGAACGAATTCCATTTTTAGCTTCTTCTTTTTCTAAATAGAATTTTCTTTGTCATTCTGAGTCATTTCTTAATGGGAATGCAATATTGTGGTAAACACTCATGTGTGGGTATAAAGCATAGTTTTGGAAAACGAACCCGATTTTTCTGTTTTGAGGTGTGAAGTCAGTAACATCTTTACCTCTGAAAAGAATTTTTCCTGATGTAACTGTTAATAAACCTGCAATAGCATTAAGAGTTGTTGTTTTACCTGAACCAGATGGACCAAGTAATGTAACTAATTTTCCTTCTGGAATTCTAAAACTAACATTATCAACAGCTAATGTTTCACCGAAGTCAATGTTTAAGTTTTTTAATTCAATAGCAGGAATAGAATCAACATCAGTTGCTTCTAATTCTGAAACATATTGATTAATTTTACGAATATCTGCTTCGTGAGCTGATGAAAATGTTGTATTTTCTTTTTGTTTCATTTTATCCTTTCTTAATAAGAAAATTTAAAAACTAAAATTGCTTAAATCAATATTGTTAATTTTATTAATTCTAAGCCTCATTATTTTTTTGTAAGATTTTGTAAAGTTCCTCAAATGCTTGTCATTTACTATTTCTTTTTGCTATATAAACATATTTTTCAATTTGTTCTGCCTGTTCAAAGTAGTGGAAAAATCCTAATCTGTTTTCACGAGCATGGTTAAATGCTAATGCAATTTCTGGATAAATGCTGTTTACGTAGTTTGGAGAAGTTTTTGGTTCATTGTAATTTGCTTTTCAGTTAGCAAATGAGTCATACGGTAATGTTAATCCTTCTCTTGTAATCTCTGCGTTATATGAATATCCAAAATCCTCACCAAAGAATATATCTGCAGTTAATCTACCATATGAGTCAGAACCAGATGTGAATCCGATTTTAACTTCCTTTTTAACATTATAGAATTCTGAATTTGGATCATCATTAAATAGGATTTGTTTTCCAAATTTTGATGATAATAATGCAAATCCATATTCGAATGGACAAGATAAAGTACTTGATACAGCTTTTTCTGGTGTATCAATTCCTGAATATCTAATTGTGTATTTTGATCCTTTTGTTATAGAAGTGTTAATCATTTTCTTGTCTTCTAATGCTACAACAGTTGCTGTATCACCATCTGATACGCTAATAACTTTAGCTCTAAATGAGTTACTATCAATGAGTTTGTTGTTTCAATCAATAGATAATTTTTTCATTTTTGAATAAGATGGTTGTACTTGGAAATCAGACAATTTAGGCGTAATTGTAGAAGAAACGTTTAAACCGCTAGCTTGTGCTACAGTGCTAAATTTAGGCACTTTTCATAATTGACCATCTAATTTAATTGAAACTTCGAAATTAAAGTTAATTAATACAGGAATAGATGCCATATTTTGTAATAAAGTTTCTCTATTTGGTAAATCTTGTTTGAAATAATCACTTTTTGTATTTAATCCCATTGAATATGGATTTTTTTTATCTATTTTTACAATAACTTCATATTTTTTGCCTGCATTTATATCATTAATAAAGTATGTATATTCTTTATTAATGAATGACTCTTCATATGATACAGCTGAATTAGAAGGAATTAAATATTGTGATTGTGCAACTATTTCAGGGTTAATGCTGAAACCAGAAGTCATCTCATTATTAAGATCAGCACCAATAACGTCTTTAATAGCATCAACAGCTTTAGCGAATTCAACTCTTGAATCAATAGATTCAAATGCTGGAACAACTTGTGCTGTTTTAGTAAATTTATTTTTTTCAAATTTTAAAGCAGTTCGAACAGGACCACCCACTTCTACATCCACTATGTTAGTACCCTCTCGAACTTTAACAACAGTAGCTTTATTGTCGTAACCACATGAAACACTCATTGCAATTGGTGTTAATGATAATACTGAACCTAATACTAAAGGTATTAATTTATTTTTTAGCTTCATGTTTCTCCTTAATTTAAAAGCAAAAATATAGTTTTAACATAATTAAAACTATATTTTCATTTGTTTTTTAATGTATGAGAATTTTTGTTATTTAACTGTAGCGTTTCTAATAAAGTCCTCAAATGTTGGTTTTGCATGTGAAGAATCTGCTTTGTTTGAATCGATTCCTGCTTGTAATGAGTCTCATGCTCCTTGAACTCCACTTCTGAATGAATCAGCAAAAATTGCCCCTGGTTCTTCAAATGTTACATATGGAACTTCATCTGCATCTGTTGACTTAGCAACGTTTGAGAATAATTCGAATGCTGTTTTTAAGTATGGGTTAAGTTTTCCTTTTGTAGGGAAATCTGTATTCTTTTCAAATCCTTTGTAAGGAAGAATGTATCCCATAGCACTTTGGAACATGTCACGTGGTGTTAAGTTTTCAGCAATAACTTCTTCTTTTCCATCGTTACCTTGAATTGTAAATCTTTCATATGTAGTTTCTGATGTCATTAATCAGTTTACAAATAATTTTGTTGCAAGATCACCTGCTTCTGTTGTATGAACACCGATCATTGATGGTCCTTGTACATAAACAACATTATATGGATCTTCAGAAGTTCATCTAAGTGGAACTGGTTGAGAAATTAATTCCTCTTTACCTAATAATTCAAGAGCTGAAGTTACTTTAATTGTGTATCCCATTGCAGTTAATTTAGCAACAAGAGCTTGGTCAGTGTTTTTAAGTGATTTGTTATCAACTGAATCTAAAAGTAAAATACCATAGTATCTTGTGTCATTTTTCTTTTTCAATTCAGCAACTGGAACGTTTTGTGCTTTAGCTTTTTCGATAATTTTGTCGCTACCATCTTTGTTAATTATGATTAATGATGCTTTTGGTAATGCATCATCTGTTAATGCACTAGTGAATGTTGTTTCTTCAGCCGCATTAACAAATTGAAGTTCATAATTAGCACTTTTACCATCAGGGAATGTTGCTTCTGATGCGCTGTGAATTGCATTTTTGTATTTTCCGAATGCTAATTTTCCAGATTCTAATTTTGATAATAAAACTAATCCAGGAGTGCTCTTGTTTTCAGAAAGTTTTAATGAGCTTCCTTTTTCATCGATTTTTAATGACGCACCTTTGTTAAGGCTGTTAATTAAATTTGATGATTCACCTGAAACATAGTTGTGTGAATATCCAGCAGTTGAACCGATTGAAAATGCCATGTAGTGTTTTGTTTGGTCATTTGATGAATATTGACCACCAGGATAGATTTTTAATCCTCCTGTTTCAATAGCAGCTTTTGTTTTGTTAAAGATTTCTTGTGTTTTTACATAAGCTGATGTACTTTGTTTTTTAAGAACATCATAGTTGATAGATAATTTTCCACCATTTCTTGATACTGATTCAATCATTGCTGCTGAAGCTTGTTTAAGGGCATCTTCTTGAGTTAATTTTGTTCCAGCTAATTTAGCTGCATCAACTTGTTCTTTAAGTAAAGCACTATATAAAGCTTGGTTATATAAAGCTGTATAGTCGTCTACCCCAAATACGTGTATTGTTGAATTTGTTGCAGCTGAGTTTACAAATAATTTTTGTGCCATAGCTGCAAAATCAAGTAATTCAGCATATGAGTTAAAGATTGCTTTACTTAATTTCTTAACATTACCACCTGTTCCTTTGTATTCGTTAACAATTGTTTCAACGTTTGCAACAGGTTCTCCTCAGATTTTCTTAACACCTGCACGGTCTCCTTGACCTTTTGCTTTAATGTTGTTGTATTCTTCTTGAAAATCTTCTGCAACTTCCATACCTTTTTCTACTAAAGTATCAAGAATGTATGAAAGAACCGGTGCGTTAATTGAGAAAATTGTTGTTGATTTAAACGCAGGTAAAATTCATGTTGATGGTAAATCAATATTTTCTGTTTGGAAGTTAGAAGTAATGAATTTTTCTGAGAATTGTGATAAATCTGTACTTGCTGATTTTAAGTTATCATTAAAGCTTAAAAGCATTTTTGCTTTTGCTAACTCTGAAGCAACTGTACTATAGTTTAAGATAAGGTTCATAAAGTCTGAGGTTTGTTTTGATGAAAGACCTTTTGTAACAATGTCTTTACCAGCTGAGTATCCTGAACCTAAACGTTTTAGTCCTACTGGTAATGAACCTTTAAGTTTTGGTGCAACTTCTGTATTGTATTTTTCAACTAAAGCTGCTAAAGCTTTTTGTTGAACACCACCATCTGAGAATGTGTGACCAATAAGAATTTTGTCACCAACTGTAATTGTGTAAGGTTCAATTGATGACATGTTAGGTGTTTCATTGTTTAAAATTCTGTCACCTAATGTTGAACCATTAATTTCTGATCCATTTTTTTCTTCTTGAGTAAATGTTTCACCAGATGCGCTTACACTGCCTTCCTTACCACAAGAGATTGAAATAACTGGAGCTGTAAGAGCTAATAAAGCTGCTCCGTTAATTAATAATTTTTTGAATTTTGTCATTTTATCTCCTATATTGAAATAAAAATTTGAATAAATTTAAATTGTTTTGTTTAGATATTTTTGTTATGAGATTCTATTAGAAATCAATATACACAAATATTTTTTATGAATATGAATGTGGAAATTTCTAATTTCTAAAATTGAAAAAAAGTCAATTTAATTTCTGTATATTAGATTTCGTATTTATTATAAATAAATAAATAAATTTATTTATAAATATTTTCAAAAATTACTTATTTTTTTCACATTTTGTGAAAAATTAAGAAAAAAATAATTCCACATGTGGATAACTTACATGTGGAATTGAAATTTTAGTCTACTTTATTAAATCATTCAAGCGCAGTTGTTACATCACCTATCTCACCGATGATTGTAATATTGTCATCTTTATGTAATGTAACATCTCCTGTTGCGCGTTTAAAAACTTTATCAGCTGATTGAATTAAAACAATAGTGATACTCTTTTCATTTAAACCAATTTCCTTAACTTGTTTGTTAAATAAGTTTTGGTTCTTAATTTTTGTTGAACCAACAACAAAGTTTCCTCCAATTTCTTGAAGTGTTTCACTATATCGAATAAAGTTTTTGTTAGCTGCAATTAATGCTGTTCTTGTGCCTGATTCAAACTCAGGACGAATAATCACGTTAACACCAATTTGCTTTAAAACTCTTGCATGACGTTTTGTTGATGCTCTTGCAATAATGTTTTTTACTTTAAGTTCTAAAAGTGCAGCAACAATTTCAATGTTGTCTGATACAGCAACAACAACGGTTTCCATTTGGTCAATACCAATAGCTTGAAGTGTTCTTGTATCAGCTGCATCACCAATGATAATTTTGTCAACTTCATCTGCATAAAGTTTCGCATTTTCATCATCTTTATCTAAAATAACAACGTCTTTTTTAAGTTTAATTAATTGATCGATAACAGCTTGACCGAATCTTCCTGTTCCGATAACTACTATTTCATTTTCATATTTGAGTTTCATATTTTCTCCAATCATTAACCAATGATAATGTCAGCTTCAACATATTCATAGGTACGACTAAAATCTTTTTTACGTTTTCAAACATTAAGTGTTGAACTAATTCCAAATTGCCCAATGAACATAACAATAATTAATGTTAATTTTGAAACTATATTTAAGTTTTTTGTAATTCCTGATGATAAACCAGTTGTTCCAAAGGCACTTGCTACTTCGAAAATTACATTTTCCATTGAGAATCCTTCATTAGGATCTTGCAAGAATGCGTTTTCGATTTTTCCACCATAATCTTGGAATGAACTGAATAGAATCATTGAAGCAATAAGAATAATAATTGTTGCAATTGTTAATATTTTTGCAGACATATTAACAGTGTCTTGGTTGATAGCTCTCTTGAACACTCTAACTCTTGGTCTACCAAATAAAATTCTATATAGACCTAAAATTATAAGAGCTAAAGTTGTGGTTCTTATACCTCCACCGGTTGATGCAGGAGCTGAACCGATTATCATCATAAAGATAAACACAAAGGTTGAACCGTGTGTAAAATGTTTCATATTTACAGTAGCAAATCCAGCACTTCTTGTTGAAAGAGATGTGAAGAATACTGCAAAGAATTTATCAAATGTATTTCCGTATAATTGACCTTTTTCAATGTATTGCTTAAGATTTGAGAATTTTTCTAATTCTAAATCTTGGACATTTGCACCTTTTGAGAATCATTCAATGTAAGCTTTGTGAGTTTCATTACCAACACCCACAGGTAAGTGATATTGATTTCACAATGAATATGGATTTGAAGATGAAAGTTCAAATCCTAAGGAAATTCCAAATCCAATTAGAAATACAATTACATAAGTTGTAAGTGAAACTTTGGTGAATATTGAAAATTTAAATTGTGTATCTTTTCTTCTAAGTTTGCGTTTGATATAAGACACAATGTCGTGAAGAGCTGGATAACCTAATCCACCAATAATAAGTAAGATGATAAAGCAAATTTGTAAGAAGTAATTTTGATAATACGGCATAAGTGAAGAGCTTGACATAATATCAAAACCAGCATTATTGATTGCTGATATAGTATGGAAAATTCCATATTTTAAAGAAAGAACAAAATTACCTTGAGGATTTTTGAATGAACCATCAGTTAAAATTTGTTTCATTCCCTCTGTATGTTTTGGTGTTGCAAAATAGAAATAAAATGTAAGAATAACACTGAATAAACAAATACAAATAAAAATAAATTTAACTGATGAAATAATTAATTTTGTAGTCTGTGTTACATCTGATACACCCCGTTCAGTTTGCATAATTTTAATTTCAGCAAGGGTGGATGTTTTTTTACCAAATAAGTAGTTAATAGCAAAAAACTTAAGTGCGAAAATACCAATTCCACCAGCTAAAATCAAGATAGCAATAATTGCTTGACCTAAATCATTTCACTGACTAAATGTATCAACAGTCACTAGACCGGTATCACTAAATGCACTAGCTGTTGTGAAAAATGCATCAATGTATTTAACACGTGCAGCTTCAGGATTTTGTGCTATTGGTGAGAACAAAATCAAACTGGAAACTAGAATAATCAATAAGTAAATAAATAATAAATACTTAAGTTTTGATATGTTGTTTTTTCAATATCAAAACTTTCTAATTAATTTTGCTAATCTCGAGTTCTGAATCCTTAACTTGATACTATAAGAAGTCTTACTCAAAATTCCTCCAAACTTACATTATTAAATGTAATTTAATTATATTAAATTAAAAAAATTCATTATTAAAATGAATTTATTAAATTATTTTTTATTTTTTTCAGCATTCATTGATTTCATAATTTGACGAATTTGTGTTTCTGATGCTGTTCTACCCATTTGTTTAAACATTACTCTAATCATTTTTTCATTGATAGGTGGGTTTTCTCTAAGTTGTTTTTCAAACATTCTTTTAGCAATAAAGAATGTTACTAAAGCAGCTGCAATAACTACAAATATTACAACAGCAATAATCATCCCAACAAATGCTCCAGTTTGCATTTCAACCATAATTATTCTCCTTAAAATAAATTTTGTAATGAGTTTTAATAATTAAATTAAATATATTTTATTTTATCATAGTTTGTCTTATTAAAATCTTTTAAAAAGTTAGCCAATAAATCTTTAGCAGCTATTAAATCAGAAATTGAGCAAACACCAATAGGGCTATGTAAATATCTTTGTGGAAGTGAAATTGTTAAAGTTGCAGCTCCACCTTTTGCAAATTGAAGCTCATGAGCATCTGTGCCTCCACCCATTGCAACAAATTTGTAAGCTGGAATTTTATATTTAGCAGCAACCTCTTCAAAGAATTGAACTAATTTTGTATCCATTAAAGTTCCACCATCTTTAATTCTAAGAGCAGCACCTTTAAATAATTCTGTTGTTCCAGGAATTACATCTGGTGTATCGTGTGAAGAAGTTGTATCAAGTGCTATTGCAACATCTGGATTAACAAGTGCAACTGAACTTCTTGCTCCTCTTGTTCCAACTTCTTCTTGAACTGTTCCTACTAAATATAAATCAACATCTAGATCTAAATCAGCAACTTCGTTTGCAATAAATTCTAAAACAGTTACACCTGCTCTATTGTCCATTGCTTTTCCACCAATTAAATCAGGATTATCAAATAAAATAGTTTCTCCACTCATTTTAACTCTATCACCAATTGTTACTCCTGCTGCTATTGCTTCTTGTTCATTCTTAAATCCAAAATCAGCATAAAGTTCATTATTAGTTATAGCTTTTGAAACTTTAGAATTTTCCATAATGTGAATACTTGTGTGTCCAAATACACCTAAATATTCTTTGTTTGCTGTGATTAATTTAGCTTTTGTTCCAATAACTGTTGAAGCTCAAATTCCACCAATTGGACTTAATAATAATTGTCCTGATTTTTCAATTCTTCTTACAATGTAACCTACTTCATCCATATGTGCTGCAATCATAACTTTTGGAGCAGATGGATTTTTAGATGGTTTGTGAAAAATGATTGAACCTAATTTATCTCTTGAAATTAAGTAAACTGATGAAATATTTTTTCTTAATTCATCTGCTACAGGTTCTTCGTATCTTGACATAGCTTCGATTTCTAAGTATTTAATTAATTGATTTTTAAATTTTTCTTTGTTGTTCATAAACACCTTCTGATTTGTAAAAATAGCTTTAAATTAAAGTTAATTTAAATTATATAAATCTTTATAAATTTTTTTAATTTTGTTTTATAATATTTTTACTAATTGCGTGAGTGGTGAAATTGGCAGACACGCTAGATTAAGGCTCTAGTGGGGCGACCCATGCAGGTTCAAGTCCTGTCTCGCGCACCATATGACACTAAAAAGTGTCTTTTTTTATTTTCTTTTGTACAAAAGGCAAAAAGAAAAATCGCCATTATTGCAGCGATTTTCAGAACAATTAAATTAAACCATGATTTTTTAAAGCAGCTTCAATAGCTTTTACTGCTGCTTCTTCATCTTCTCCGAGCACTTTAACTGTAATTTCAGCTCCGTGTTTAATTCCTAAAGCCATAATGTTCATAATTGATTTTAAATTAGCTTCACGTCCATTGTAAATTAGTTTAGAATCTGATTTGAATTTTGTAGCTGTTGAAACAATTAAAGTTGCTGGTCTAGCATGTAAACCAATTGGATCAATAATTTTAGCTGTGAATTCTTTCATGTTTTCTCCTTTGTTCCTTTGCAATTGATTTCAATAAAATGCTATTTCAAAATTTAACAAAAATAAAATTAAAAAAAGTAGTTTATCTAACCAAAATATACTCTTATTATATCAATGGTTTAGTTATATCAAAAACAAATTTCTTAAATAGATTACTTTTTTTCTTATTTTTACAGTTTTTTTTCATATTTTCAGATTTTTTATCATATTCATCAAAAATCTGAATTAGTTTTTGGACTGATTTTCCTTCAAAAACATCCATTGTTTCATATTGTGAAAACATACTTCTACTGTCTCAGTTAGTTGTTCCAACTCAAGCAATTTTGTCATCAACTATCCCTGCTTTAGTGTGTAAAAAATGGTCATCATAAATTTTTACCTCTAAACCATATGGAATTAATTCTTCAAGTTGAGATAAACTGATTTTATAAACCAACTTCTTATCTGGTAACCCTGGGAAGTAAATTGTGATTTTCACATTATTTCTCAATGCTAAAATCAATTGTTTTTTAAGTGCATTAGTAACTGAAAAATATGGTGTACAAATACGAATTGACTTTTTAGCAGTTGCAATTAATTTTAGTCATAAAAATTCTGATTCTGAATAGTCAAAATTAGGTGATTCTAAAATTAAAAACGAATTATTTTCATATTCTTGATCACTAGTATCAATAAATAATGAACTTCTAATTTCAATATTTTTATTAGTTATTATTTTTCAAAACTTAATAAAATGAATTATATATGTATTTATATATGGACCTGTAATCTTATAGTTAAGATCAATTCAGTGTCCATATTTTTTGGACATTGATGAATATTCATCTGAAATGTTGTTTCCACCTGAGAAAACCATCTTGTTATCTATAATAATAAACTTCTCATGGTTTCTTGAGAAACTACTTGCATTAATAAATGGATAATAAATTTTTCCGATATAGGCAAACTCAATGTTTGGATGTTTAGATAATTTAGATAACTTTCTTTTTTGTGATGGCATAGCTCCAAAATCGTCAACAAGTCATTTAATTTTCACACCTTCATTAGCTTTTTTAAGTAGTAAACTTAAGAAGTGTTCTGAGATTTCTGATTTTTTAATTATGTATGTAATAATGTAGATTGTTTTTTTTGCATCATTGATCCCGTTAAATAAGTGATCATAGAATCTATATCCTTCTTCATAGAATTCAATGTTCGCAGGTAGGATAACATTATTATTAAGATTTGTAAGCTCTGTTAAATTATTACTTTTATAACTTAATTGATTTTGATTTTTCATAAACAATGGAACATATTGTTTTAAACAGTACATCGGATTTTTATTAACCTTAATTTCATTTTTATTTTTTCAATGGAAACCGTAAACGATAAAAATAACATGTCCGATTATTGGTAATAACATCGTTAAATAAATTCAAGAAAATTTCGACTCATGTTGCTTCTTTTGACTGTAAATAACAAAGACAAAAGTCACATTAATTACATAGAACAAGAAGATGAAAAAATATGAAACTTCTTTGTAAATATTAAGCACTAAAAACGATACAAAAACAACAGTTAATGTAACAATAAAAAATGCAATGATAAATGAAATTAATCACTTTAAGTTATTTTTAGTAAGCATGATTTAATTTTATATCATTTTATTCTTTTTGTCCTAAAAAATAGCACTTAAAAAATATTTTAATCACAAAAATAAATTTGGTTTTGGTATAAAATAAACATTATTTTAAATAATTAAAATTAAGACAAAAAGGATTTATGAAACAGCAGAATTTACTTAGAAAACTCAAAGCTTGATCAGCAATTATTATAATTGCTTTAATCTCAATTTTTACCTTTACTTTAGCCGGTGTAAAAATGAGTAACAGATTTAAACCATCCTTCTTTAATTACAAGTCTTATATCTCAGATGAGAATAGGAATAAAATTCAAGAAAACTTCTCTTACAAAACATTTGATGAAATTAACGAATTCACAGTTGCCCTTGTAAATTCAAAAGCAATTGCTGGAATTGGAAGTGATTTCCAAGCAGTTAATTTAATCAAAAAAGACCTATTAGCACCAATTGATTTTAAAAAGTTGCTAAATTTATCAGAAGAGCCTGATAAGGAGTTGCTTAAAAACATCTTGCAAACTATTTACACACCTATTGTGTTTGAACATTTAGCAAGTTATGATGAAGATCTAAAAACAGATCAATCAGGTAAAAAATATGAGGAACCAAGACACTTATGAGAATACTTTGTTCCATACTTTATGCAAGATGCAGTAGTTGCATTTAACACAAAGAAACAAAAACAAACTAACGGTGTACAACCAATCACAAAAGAATTATTAGATAAAAATAAAACAGAATTACAAGCTAACGGAACAAACCTTGAAGAGTTCGGTTCACTTAGTTTATATAACCAATTAAATACATTGTTTAATAATGGATATTCTAATTTAACTATTACAGATGCTGTTAGAGCTAATATGTTATATGGTTCATTTTACGACTTTAAACCTACCGGTGTAGTCTTAAACACAAATAACGATGTTACTAAAGATAACTACACAAAGTTTATTGATAACTTCTATTCACTTGTTCAAAAAGGTACTGGAAAAAATCCAAATGATAGCAAGTACATCACATATGATGGTGATGGTCAAGGTATCTTGAATAAATTAATTAATCCACAGTATCCAGAAGCTGACTCAGCTGTTATGTATAATGGTGATGCACTGGATGCTTACTTCTCAGATAACAACTATGAAGAAGTTGAAAACGGAACAGTACAATCATTTAAAATTGCACAAAACATCTTACTTATAGATGGATTAGTAGTTGCTAAAAACACATCACAAGGAACTCTTGATCAACTTTACGAAACATTAAATTCATCAATTTATTCAAATATGGGTGAGTTATATAGATTCACAAAACAATTTAAAAATGATATTCAGGAAGGTCTAAATAATTATTCACTTAAAATGTATGATGAATATATTGATTTAGTGTTCAGAGACTACTATACAGATTTAAATAAATATAATGATTTCAAGAGTCAACTGCACGAGCTTTATAAAGCTACATTAATAGATATCAATACACTTAGTTCATATAAAGCAAAAGTTCAAGAATTATTTAGTATTCAAGAAACTAAAAATGTTTTTGTAAGGTTAATTCAAGATTTAAATAATGAAGATCCTGAAAATGCAATCGATATCAATGATGAAGATGAATTTAAGAAAAAGATTGAGTTTATAGTAAATCACATCGATTTTTCCAATAGTAAATTTGTTGAAATAATGAATGAAAAATACTTACAACTTAATAACTTCGACTTTGTTAACTATACTCCTCCAACAAGATTTGAATATGAGTTAGTTAAAAGAAATTACTTCATTACAGATGACAATGAAGTAGATAATAGTGCATTATACATTTATCAAATTGAAAACGATCCAAACGAAAAAGTCACACACACTAAGATAAATGGTGTAGATGACAACTTATCTTCAAAAATCGGAATTGCATATAACCAAAAATTCAAAAGCTAAAAATATAGTATAATAGAAAAGATTTTTCACTTATATTTAGAAAAAGGGAGGATTTATGGCTAACATTAAATCTAAAGTTAAAAGTATAGCTAAGATGGAAAAAGCTCGTGTTAAAAACGCAGCTATGAAATCAAGAGTTAAAACAGCTATACGTAAAGCTAGAGAAGCTGTTTTAGCTAAAGATGCAAAAGCTGCTGAATTAGTTGCATTTGCTCACAAAACAATTGCTAAAGCTGTTTCTAAAGGTGTTTTCCACCCAAACAAAGGTGCTAGAAAACGTTCACGTTTAGATGAATTTGTAAACAAAAACAAATAGTTTAAATATCATAAAAAAACGGACTAATGTCCGCTTTTTTATTTCTGTTTTTCACTTTTACAATAGTGTGCAAGTTATAAAAGTTTTTTAATACATAATTTTCTTATTTGTTTTTGCAATATTTCCCATTTGAGAAACAGCTCTTTTAAGTTCATAATCTCCACGATATAAATAATCAACAATAGCTTCAGCTAATCCATCTTGAAGCACATCTGATGTGTAATATTTTGCAAATGATTTTGTATATTGGTCAGAATTATCCATTGCATATGAATATCCTGATAATTTAAACATTGGAATGTCATTTGGACTATCTCCAATTGTCATAACATCAGCTAAATCAGCATTGAAAATGTTTTCACACAATCATTTCATTCCTGAACCCTTATTTACACCAGGATTAGACATTTCGATATATAAATAATCAACATTAACTAAGTCTAATTTAATATCTGATTGATTATATAAATCAACAAATTTTTTTAATTGTTCTTTTGTCCCATAAGCTTCAATTCTGTGTAAGTCAGCAGGAATAGTTCCATCTGTAATTCACTTATCATATTCATTAAATGATGTTAAAAACTCATAGATATCATCGTGAACATTGTATAAGTAGAATTGATCAACACCTGCATAATACAATGTGACATCAGCTTTGAGTGCTAAATCTCAAACCTTTTTAGCTTCATTAGGATCAATTATTTCAATGTGCAATGGTTTTTCTTCTTGCATATCATAAATAATTGCACCACTTGAACAAGATAAATATCTTGAATTAAGTTCTCTAGCTAAACGTTTGATTTTTTCTAAAACAGGATTACCTGTGTTGATTACAAATGGAATATTTTTAGATGATAAATCTAAAACTTGTTCTTTTACTTTTTCTGATAATTTTTTATGTGGAAATCCGTAAATTGTTCCATCCACATCACTAAAAACTGCAAATGATTTATTCATGGGAATATTATAAATTAAACTATCAAAATATAGCTAAAAATAATATTTTCAATTAAAATATATTTCATGAAAGATATTATTAAATATTTAAACAAAAGACTTAAGCATGATAAGAAGAAACTGCTTACTTACAAGATTATCGATATCAGTTTTTCTATCATAATTGCACTGCTTAATATTTCATCAATTATCATAGCTGCAATTGCACTTTCAATCATTGTGTCACATGGAAAAATAAATGGAAATCTTGAATTGCAAAGAAACTCATCATACATTTCAGTTATCTTACTTTGTGTGTTTATGATTATTCTATTCTTCTTAAACATTGGAATAGCTATTTATCGCAGCAATACTAAGATGTCAACTTATAAGAAAGTTTATGAAAGCTTGGAATATCTTGAAATTAAGTATGCTAATGGTTTAATTTCAGAAGAAAACTTAATTAAGTTCATTGACTATATGTACACTGAAGCTAAATCATTCAAGAAATTAGTAATCTTAGAAGTTATTCAGGATGAAATTACCTCACCATCAGGAGGTAAGAAATAATGAAAAAGAAAAACATTACATTGAATGCTTATTTCAAGCTTTATAGAGAAACAAAACTTAAGCTTATTGTGTATTCAGTTCTATATTATTTACTAAATGCATCAATAATCTTGTTTACACTTTTAAACGGTGTGATAGCAATTTTATTCCTTGCAGGAGCATCTTCTTATTATCCTGACGGTGTAACTAATCCGTACACAAGTTTTTTAAACTCAAATAGTAACTACATTATCTTGTTAACAATTGTTAATGCAATAATCACTTTTACTTCAGGTATATTATCATTCTTTGTTATTAATAAAAAAGCAATCTTTTACCAATCTAAAATTAAAGCAATTCAACTTGAGCACCTTTTATACAAATCTAAATTACACATATATAAGGATTTAAATAATAAAGAAGCAAACTTTACATTATTTAAAAGAACAATGAGCATATTAGAAATAGACAGATATAAATCAAGCGACATTGAAAAAGAGGTTAATAATGTACAAAAACAAAACTAAAGAACAAAAGAAAAATAAATTACAAATAAACAGCATTAATGATATTGATAAGGTCAAAAATAGAGTTTATTTTAAGTACATTACAAGTAAAACTTTATTTACATTATTAAACGTTATTTCTATTTTCTTATCTGCTTCAATTATTGTTCTAAACTTATATTCAATTAGATTTAATATCTTGCCTGATAAAACAATGGACTTGTTTGTTGCGATTGCTTTATTCTCTGTTATCATAACAATGCTTGTATCAATTCAAAGCTTCTTGGCTATAACAAACAAGACAAATGAATATAAAGATAAGATTTCAAGAAATGTTGAATTCTTAAAAGAGTTTAAAGAACAAACTCAAATAACTGATGATGATACCGAAGTTATTAAGCAAATTATTGAATAAAATGGATGAATGAAACTGAATTATAAACTAGGACAAGAAAAGTAGACAGAAAATAAAAAACTGTCTACTTTTTGTTTA
>NZ_JAYFEZ010000003.1:0-59149 GCF_034863425.1 Mycoplasma sp. 21DD0573 | reverse complement strand
ATATAAGTAGAGTTTAAAAATTATAAAAAATGAGCTTCCAACTTGGAAACTCAGGGTTTATTAAATTCTGAAAAAGTTGATTTTTAAAGAGTTTTTTTATTAAAATTAGCATTTTTTATGACTTATATAACTAAAAAAGTAGCAAAATATTTTTTTAAATATCTTAAATTAACAATTAAAAGTTTATAAAATAAGCGATATTTGTTTCGACAATTTGACTTTCATTAAAATACTTTATAAAAATATTAATTTTTATTTAAAATAAATATATGAAATTAAAAAATAAAAAAATATTAACTAGTTTATTAGTTAGTCCAAGTTTATTGATACCTTTTAGTGTGATAAGCACAGCCACATCAGCTGATTCTGACGCACCAAAATTAGAACTTTTTCAAACTAAAAGTGCAGAAGAAATTGCAAGAATGCCTTTTTTTGATGCAAGAAAACACAATTTAGTTACTGACGTTAAGAATCAAGGTCATGAAGGTCTTTGTTGAGCATATACAATTGCTTCAATTTTAGAAACCAATATTTTAAAAAATAATATAGTGAATTACACTAAAAATTCTTTGGATATTGATGAACATGCAATTGATTACATAAGTAATAGTTGAAATCATAATGCAGATAAGTTAAATTTAAACCCCGATGCCAAAGAATGAAAAGGAATTTTAGGCACAGGAAATTATTTATCTCACGCATTTAATGGTTTGATGAGAAATACATCCCCAATTGCTCAAACTAATCAAACTGAGTTTCCTAATTTTGATAACCCTACAATTGCCAAAATTAAAAAAGCTGTAAAAATTAATCATACTGTTGATGATATTAAATTAGCGATTGCCAAATACGGTTCTGTGGGAGTTGCTTATGCTTTTAATGAAATGAATTTTCATCCTGACACCGTTTGATACAACGAACCAAATTCGATTATTATAACTAAATCACCTGAAGAAAGACATATCAGAAATCATGCTTCAGTTATTGTAGGCTGAGACGATGATTATTATGCATCTAATTTTGGGCCTGAAACACCGAAACAAAGAGGTGGTTTTATTATTAAAAATAGTTGAGGAACTAAAAAAATGCATGCTCAAGGCTACTTTATGCTTTCATACGATTCATTAGATTTAATTCATGAAGTAATGGCAGTTGAAGTAGAAAATAATAATGCATATCAAAATACTTACTATTATGATACAAAAAATTCATTTTCTTTATTTGCAACCGTTGATACTAACGAAAGAACAATGGCAAATATTTTCCCAGTTAAAAAAGCAAATGATGAAATTGTAGAAAAATTAAAGTCAATTAATTTTGCACTGAGAGGTTCAAATATTACTGCTGAAATCAAAATTTATGTTAAAAATTCTTCAATGTCTAATCCTGAAGATGGTGAACTAAAATTAATTAAAGAAGTGCAAATTCCAAATTCTGGTGATAAAGGATTTTATACAATTGATTTAAATGAAGAAATTATTTTAAACAAAGGTCAATATTTTTCAATCATTGTTGATGTCAATAATAAAGGTGAAAAAAACGTTGATTTGGTGGCAAGCGATGAAACTAGAGATATTTTGAGTTTTTATAAATATAATAATCAATGAGTAAATAGCAAAAAAAGTCTTGTTGTATTTGGAATTAAAGCTCATACTCTTGAAATTCCAATTAGTGAATTAAATAAAAGTACAGTAGTTAATGAAGAAAATAAAGAATTAGATGACAGTTCTGAAAATAATACAAATAATAATCCTAGTGAATCAGATACAGAAAATAATCCACCTAGAAGCGATGACAGTGAAAGTGAATCAGAAAGCTCTGAAGGTGAAGTAGAAACAGATACAGGCGCTAATATAGAAGAAGCATCAGATAGTGAGATTTCAAGAGAAGAAGAAACAAGTTCTCCAAAAACTGCTGATGAATCTGAAACAGATTCAAGTTCAGAAGAAAATAATTCGATTTCAAAAGAATCTGATGCATCTAATGTTGAAGACAATAGTTCACCAGTAGCTGAAGATACTACTAAAAATAAAAATATAACTGATGAAAGTTCATCAGAAGATGAAACTAATTCAAGTTCTGAAACAGGAACAGATTCAGCATCTCAAGATAATAATAAACCTACAACAGAAGATTCTGCAACTGAAAATAAAAATGCAATAAATGAAAATCCAACTACTAATGAAAGTTCAACTATAGAAAAAAATAATTCTAATAACAAAAAAGAATTAGAAGATGTTTCAATAGAATCTGAAAAATCTAAAACCAATAAAACACATGTTATTTTATGAAGTATTTTAGGTGTTACAACTGGAATTATAACTTTTGGTATAGCAACTTTCTTTATTGTTAAATTAATGAAAAAAAGAGTTAAAAAATAATTTAACTCTTTTTTTCTACTTTTAGAAGTTTAAAAGGTTTATTAGCAATTAGACCGATGTATTTATCAACCTGAAGACATATCAAGGGTTATATATAACTTTGTTTCTTAAGTTTAGTTTTACTTAAATTTTTAGTTTTCAAAATTAATGATTTAACTGGATTATCAAGAAAAGATAAATTTACAGAAAATAGATTAATTGACAGAATGAACAATGTCAAAGAAATCCAAGAAAAACTCAACAATCAAACTAATGAAACTATCAATATAATGCTATAACCAATAGTAAGCGTGTAGGATATAACAAATCTCACAACAAGTGTTCTATCTGAGTTGTCCAATGTTGAATTAATTAAATTAACTGTTACAACTAAGATGATGTCAATTATAAAATAAGAAAACCAATTTCATATAATGGAACATTTTCGATTGAGAATTTTTGATGTTTTGTATCTTATTCACTTCTAAGCAAATAGCTTTAAAATATTATTTACTTAAGTTCATTCTATTACTAAATCATTTCTCATATCACAAAAATATATTTTTCACATTTGTGAAAAATTAAGGTATTATGCAGATTAATTTGCAATTATATAATCCAAAAGTAAATAATTAAACTATAATTAGATTTGTAAAGACAAAAAGAAGTTTTGTCTTATTTAAGCATCAATTTATTTATTAAGAAGAGGTGGTTTATGAACAAAAATAAAAAGTTAATTATTGGTTTTAAATCAGCGCTTTTAATCATTATTCCATCGATTACAATTTCAACAGGTATTGCAGCTAATTTACAAGCTCCTGAAAGAACAGAACGTGTTAAATTAACAGAGGAAACAGCGAGAAAAATTAAAAATGCTGAAATAACAATGTTAGATGGTTATTATGATTCATTTATGTTGGATCGTCCAGTTTTAAATCCTAATGGTGACGAAGATGGTGATGGTATTTTAAATAAAGATGAGGTCTACACATTTGTAAAAGATGGTAAGACTTATTTTGGATACAATTCTCACCCATTCTTAAAAGATACAGATGGAGATGGAATTGCTGATAATAATGATGCTCATAAACTTAAATGAGATTTTTCACCTCGTGATGCTTTAATTTTCAGTAACTTATCTTACCGTAGTAAAGCTTTCTTGGATATTGAGTTTGATGATACAAATCGTGATTTATGAGAAGAAAATAAAGCATATTTTTTAGGTGAAGTTCCAGAAAATAAGCGAGATGAGCACGACAAAATTTTTGAAACAGTTCACAAAAATATGGCCCGTTATTGAAAAAGGTTTGAGTCTTGAGATGAAAGTAATGGATATCAAGCATCTTGATTAATTAACCAATCTGATTTTCCGTTCTTAGAAAACGACACTATTAGTGTTTTAGCAATTGCAGGTACTAATGGTGGAAATGATTACGATGATGATTTAGCTTTATTATGAAAAAAACCAGGTCAAGCAGAGAATGTGTGAATTTCTTTAGCAACAATAAGTCAAAAGCCTGTTTCAGAAATTTATTCTACTGGTCACTCATTAGGAGGCCATCTTTCAGAGTATGCACTTATTTGATCAAAAGGAAATCAAGAAAATAGAAGTATTGACAATTTTGTTAAAGCATATGGATTTAATGCTCCAAAAATTTCAAGTGCTTATTATGGGGCTATCAGTGACAGATTAATTAAAGAAGGTTGAGCACAACATTATGGAACAAATAATGATCCATTAAAAAAAGTTCCTGGCCACTTCCCAAGCACAATTTATGTTGGAGAAGGTTCTCACTCTGATACTAACTTCTTTGAAGATGAATGTGTATCAAAATACTTTACTTCAGGCGATAGAAGTTTATTTAAAGGTATTGCAGCACAACCTATTCTAGATCAATTGATAGTTTCAAAATTCTGATATAACGTTCAATTATTCTCAAATAGAACACCTTCAAATGTATGAGGTCCAAAAAGAATAATGGAACAAAATACTGAACGTTTCTACAAAAGAATTAAGAATATGGTTCCAGAGCACTATCGTTTAGTTGATAGCGCACAAGAAATAGCTTCAAAATTTCCATTAAATAGGGATACTAACCACAATACAAATATTAATTACCAAATCCCAATTACTCCAATAGACCATACTGTAACTTATGTATTCAAGGATAATACTGGAAGAGAAGTAGATAGAAGAACATTTACGGTCAATGTTGAAAATCAATCATATGAAAAACCTCAAATACCTAATCACCCACTACGTAAGCACTTCACATACAAAATGCAAAATATGTCAGAAGTCCCTTACACAACAAACTTCTGAGTTGATACAACTTATGAAATCAATTTAGTTCCTGAATTAAGAGATAATACAATTGATAATTTAGAATACTTATCAGATGAACAAAAGACAGCTGCTAAAGATCAAATGCGTGCATCTTCAGATAATGATGAAATTGACAGAATTATGAAGAATGCTCAGGATTTAAACCAACTTATTCACAAATTTAATGAAGCTAAACAATTTAAAAACAAACCTGATTTTACAGAAGCTGATAAAAAATTTAAAGATGCATTTACAAATGTATTGGATGAAGTTGAAAACACTTTATCTTCAGAAGAATTTACAATTCCACCAGTAAGTTATGCAGTTTTATTAAATAAATTAGAAAAAGCTAAAAATGACTTAAATGGTTTACATAATTTAGGTGTAGCAAAAACAGATGCAATTGAAAGAATTCATAATTCAGAATACTTACCTGAAAATCAACAACAAAATGCTATTGCTCTTATCGGTCGATGTGAAGAAATAGCTGAAGTTAATAAGATTTTAGAGAATACTCTTCAAGCTGAAGCAGCATACGCTGCATTACAAACTGCTACAAATAAAATAAAACAAGTTGATTATTTACAAGCTACACCAAGTCTTCAAGATGAATTTATTAAAGCTAAAGATTCTTTAACAGGATTTGATAGAAATATTGATTTTTCAGAACGAATTCCTGGACTTGAAGAATTAACAGATAACTTAGTTAGAAAAATAAATGCCCTTGATGGAGTTGATAGATTAACAAAAGCTAAAAATGCTGCCAATGCAGTAATTGCAAATTCAGCTTTATCAAAAGAACAAAAAACAAAAGCTACTAAACTAGTTGAAAATTGCACAACACTTGAGTCAGTTGATAGAATCCAAAACAATGTTTCTAAAGTAAATGAAGCTATTAACTTAGTCAATAATATGACTTCTGAAAAACAAACACAAAACTACATTGAAGCAGATGATGATTTACAAACTAAATTCAATACTGCTTTAGATACATTATCAAGTGTTAAAACTTATTCAGATTTTGAAAACTTACCAAATAACTTAAGTGAAAATTCTGAAACATTAACAAGTGCACAAAGAAATCTAAATGGCGCTTCTAAATTAGTTTTAGCTAAGAATACGGCTAAATATGAAATAGAAAATATGAGTAACTTACTTGCATATTTAGCTAAAAAAGCTGAACAAGAAATTGATAATGCAAAAACTATTGCAAGTGTAAATACATTAAAAGAAAATGCTTCTGCATTAAACACAGCTGTAACAGTTACTAAGCAAGCAAGAGATGTAAAAGAAACTATTGCTTATAAAGAAGCGACATCATCAAAACAAGATGCACTTACTGAATCATTAAATAACTTTATAAAAGCACTTGCTGCATACACAAGTTTTGCTAATAAACTTCCAAATATTGATACTTTAGTATCAAATATGAATGATGCTATTGCTTCGCTTGATGGAGTAAAAAACTTAAATGATCTTAAGACACAAACAATCACTCAAATTAAGAGCTTACAAAACTTAAGTGGTCAAGAGAAAAATGGTTTAATTTCTGAAGTTCAAAATCAAAATTCATCAGCAGATGTAAGATCTAAATTTGTTAAAGCTCAAAAACAAGATTTAACAAATAAGGTTGCTTCATTAACTAACTTATCAAACGCACAAAGAAGTTTATTGACTAATGAGATTAATAAAGATGCATTTAATTATGAAAACGCTAGTGCAGTTGTTTCAAATGCTTCTGAATTAAATAATGTAATCCCATCATTGAAGCAATCAATCAATCACGCATATGAAGTTAAACAATCAATTAACTACAGTTATGCAACTGAAGAGATTAAAAATTCTTACAACAGTGCATATGATGAGATAGTTAATGCAATCAATGTAAATGATTTTACAAACCCAATTCCTAACTTAAACTCATTATCAAGTTTCTTATCATCAGAAGAAGCTGGATTAGATGGAGTAGCAAATAAAGAATTATTAGATGCAAAAACATCTGCTAAAGAACAAATTGATAGATTAGAAAAATTATCAAACACACAAAAACAAGTAGCTAAAAATCAAATTGATGTTAAGACTACAGTTGCAGATGTTAACTTATTAAAAGACTATGCAACTAAAATTAATGGTGCAATTGATAAATTGGACAAAGCAATCGAAGTTAAAGAAACATCAAATTACAAACTTTCTGATATAGATAGACAAAGAGCGTTTGATAATGCTATTAGCGCATTAGAAAACATAAGAACAGTAGATAACTTTAATGATGTCGATTCTTATTTAGATAACAAACTAGGTACATTGTCAGATGCAGAAACACGATTAAACGGTGACAGCAAGCTTATTGAAATAAAAAAACGTGCAATAACATCGATTGATGATTTAGAGAATTTAGCTACAGAACAAAAATTAAAAGCCAAAGAGCAAGTTAAATTAGCTACAGAACCTGTTATTGTGCAAAAAATTGCAGATAATGCTGAAGATATTGATTTTGTTTTAGGAGCCTTAAAAGTTGCAAATAAATCAATCAGGACAATCAGATATTCATCTGCATCAGAAGGTGCTCAAAAAGAATTTAATGAAGCTAAAAAAGCTGCTGAAGTTTATGAAAATACAATGGACTTTACAAAAGATTATTTTAATTTAGATTCTATTGGTAATAGATTATCAAATGCTGATAGAGCACTTGATGGAGTAAAAAACTTAGATGATGCTAAAGAATTAGCGAAACAAAAATTAGGTGATTTAATCCATATATCAGATGATCAATTCACTAATGTTTTCAATCAAATTGATCAAGCGGTGACATCAATACAAGTTGAAACTGTTATTACAAATGTAACAAATATTGATAAAGCTATTGAACAATTAAAATTAGCCAAAAAAGCTGAAGACACAATTGAGTTTAGAGAAGCAAGTAAAGAAAAATTAAAAGATTTAACCAATGCGGTTGATGCGCTTAAAGGTGCTAAAGATGTTTTAGATTTCAACACTGTCGCTATCGAAGATATCGAGAATAAAAATAATACTCTTAAAAATGCTATTAAACATTTAGATGGAAGAACAAATTTAGATACAGCTAAATCAGATGCTAAAGCTAAATTACCTACTTTAACACACTTAAGTGCTAGCCAAGTAACTGCTGCTGATAGTTTAATTGATTCTGCTACAACAGTTCAAGGTGTTGAAAACATTATTGCTAACGTAACAAATGTTGATGATGCAATAGAACAAGTTGATTCATTAAACAAACTTAAAGAAGATTCAAAACCTAAATATACACAAGCAGAAGAAAGCTTGCAACTAGCTGCAAATAATGCACTTACACCATTAAAAGATACAAAAACATACGAAAACTTCACAAGCCCATATGTTGATGACGTTGTTGCTAAGAAAGAGGCACTTAAAAATGCTATTGATGCACTTGATGGTGACAGAAAATTAGCTGATGTTAAAGCAGAAGCTAAAGAAGTTATTGAAGCATTAAATAAGTTATCAAATGATTCACAAAAAGAAGCTGCTAACAATTTAATTGATTCAGAATCGATTGACACAATTGAAAAAGTTAACGCTATTGTTGAACGTGCTAAAGAACTTAATAATGCTTTACAAGCTCTTGAAAATGCAAACGCAGAAGAAATAAAACCTAACTACACAGAGGCATCAATAACACCTACAGATAAAAAATCAGAATTTGATGCTGCTAAGGCAAAAATCAATGCAATCAAGGGAACATGTGACTTTAGTCAACCAATTGCAAATATTGTTGAAGACACAAATGCGCTTAATAATGCTGTTAGAGATCTTGATGGTCAAACCAACTTAGAAAAAGCACAAGCTGGTGCTAAAGCTAAATTAACTGAATTAACACACTTAAGTCCTGACCAAATTAGAAAAGCAAATGGTCAAATCGATACTGCTACAACAGTTCATGGAGCAAAAGACATTGTAACAAACGCAACGAATGTTGATGCTGCTATTGAACAAATTCAAAGATTTAATGATGTTAAATCAAAACTACAATTTACAGAAGCTAATTCAGGTAAAAAACAAGCTGCTCAAACAGCATTTGATAACTTAGAAGGTGTTGAATCTATTATGGATTTTAGAACAAGTCAAATTTATCAAATCACAAACAAAACAGAAGAACTTAAAAACGCAATTAGTTCACTTGATGGTCAGCAAAACTTAGATACTGCAAAAGCTACTACTAAAGCTGCTATTGATGCATTACCTAACTTATCAGATGATGGGAAGAGAGATGCTAAAGTTGAAGTTGAAAAACAAACAACTATCACTAATGTCGCTGACAAATTATTAGAAGCTCAAAAACAAGATGCTAAAAATAAAATTGATCAATTAACAAACTTATCAGACGAACAAAAAACAGCTGCTAAAGCTCTAATTAATTCAAAAACAACTAAAGAACAAATCGATACGATTGCAGCTAATGCAGAAAAAGTCAATAGTGGAATTAAAACACTTAATGACGAAGTTGCAGTAAAAGAAGAAGTTCAATACAAACAAGCATCAGATGATGTTAAAACAAACTTTGATAATGCTGTAACTGCATTAGATGGATTATCAAGCTACACAGACTTTGAAACTCCGTTTGCAGAGTTAGATGCTAAATTACAAGTTGTATCTGAAACTAAAGGTTTATTGAATGGCAAAGATGGATTAGCTGATGCTAAAGCAAAAGCTAAAGAAGCTATCGAAGCACTTGAAAACTTAACACCAGTTCAAAAAGATGCTGCTAAAAATGAAATTGAAGCTAAAACATCAATTGCTAAAGTTGAAGAAAAATTACTTGAAGTTCAAAAAGAAGATGCTATAGCTAAAATTAACTCATTACCTAATTTATCAGAAGCTCAAAAGAAAAAAGTTATTGAATTAGTGAAAGCTAAATCAGATAAGACAAGAATTGATAAAGTGGTTTCAAATGCATCAAGCATTGATGCAGCAATTGCTAAAGTGGAATCTGCTAGAGAAGTTGAATCAGAAATCAAATACACACAAGCTTCAAACCAAGGCGCATTCGATGATGCAGTTACTACTTTAAACGATTTAACAACAATGCTTGACTTTGAAGAATCATATGCTAACTTAGATAACAAGTTAGATACATTAAAATTAACTCACGATGCTCTTGATGGTGCTGATAGATTAAAAACAGCTAAAGAAGAAGCGCTTGCTGCTATCGAAGCTGCTTCAAACTTATCAGATACTCAAAAAGACACTGCGAAAAACGAAGTAAACAACTTAAATGAAGTTTCTAAGATTGATGACATTAAAAATAATGCTAAAGCAATTAACAGCGCACTTGATGTTGTTAAGAATGCTGAAGATGTAAAAAATAAATCTCAATATACACAAGCTTCACAGGAAAAACAAGTTGCATTCACAAATGCACTTGATGTCTTACATGAACTTAAAACTAAAGATGATTTTAATACATCAGTTGAAAGTCTTAATGAGAAATTAGATGCATTAAGAGATGCTCTTAATAATCTAGATGGTGATGTAAAATTATCAGAAGCAAAAGCTAAAGCTAATTATGCGATAGATAACTTAACTAACTTGACAGATGAACAAAAAACAAAAGCTAAAGAATTAGTAAACACACAAACATTAGTTGATACTATTGAAAACATTCTGACAAATGCAGCAGATGTTAATAATGCATTAGAGGTGTTTAATGAGGTACAAAAAGTTAAATCTACACCTAACTATACAGAAGCTGATGCACATAAAAAATGAGCATTAGATAATGCATTAGCAAAATCAACTGAATTAAGTAATAAATTAGACTTTAACAATAGTTTGCAAGACTTAAATGAAAAAGTTAATCCAGTCATTGAAGCTAAAAAATCATTAAATGGCGATTCTAATTTAGCTACATCTAAAACAGATGTAAATGCAGAAATTAATAAGTTGAACAACTTATCAAGCGAGCAAAAACAACAATTTATTTCTGAAGCTAATGGACAAGTAACTGTTCAAAAAATTAAAGCAGTATTAGAAAAAGCTCAAAAATTAAATGAATCATTAAAACATGTCGATAATAAACCTGAAGAACCTACAAAAGTTGAAGAAGGTAAAAAACAAGGTGCTCCTGGTTGAATTTATGGAGTTATAGTTCCACCAATTGTTGCAATCGCTACAGGTTTAGGGTTCTTATTTAAGAGAATTTTTAGAAGAAAATAGAAATTCATAAACAAAAAACTTACATTTTAAGCGGTGTAAGTTTTTTGTTTTTTCTTAGCTAAAAATACTAAAACACCTTGCACAAAGGTGTAAAAAATATTAACCATTATCTGGTTAATAAGTTTTTGCTAAGCTTTTACATTAAAATCTGCTTTACCTTCTTGTTTTCATTTGTTTAAAAGTTTTTCTCATTCTTCAAATGTTTCACATTGTAAGTATTCAAGTTGATCTTTGTTAATTAAAGGGTCAAATTTAGGGGATTTGTTTGTATTTGTGTAATGATAGTATCATTGTTTAACTTTCTTAATATCATCTTCAACATCTGCTCTATTGACAGGGAATGTGTAAGATTTCATCCTTCTTTGATTAATATCCACATTTTCAGGGTTTAAATAATCTCCCAAATCATCTCTTAAAAATAAAGCAATAATTGAATAATGACTAGCACCTTTTAAATATGAATAAAGTTGCGCTTGTTTTCTATATGAAGGGTCAACATCCTTGTCACCTCAAAGTTCATATTTTTTATCTTGTGCTGTTTTAATTTCAAGAATCATATTTGTTGAAGGAATGTATCCATCAGGAACTCCCATAATAACATCATCTTTGTCTTTGAAATAGTTATATTCATAATCAGCAGCAACAAAGTTTTCAATCACTACATTAGGGTGCATCTTTCTTAAGAAATCAAATATTTTAGGTTCTAAAATAGTCCCTGCATTAATGTATTTTTGTGATAACACAGGTAATTTTAAGTGTGCAATGTGACAAAATGCATTAAATTCATTTTTGAATGCATCCTTAATTAAAATCTCAGAAACGGTGCTTCCTCCGATTTTTTTGTATTTTAAAAACTTATTATCAGATTTAAGTTGCTTAATCATATGATCTTTTAAAACAATAACACTATTCTCTCAATCAATCTCATAATCTCTTTTGTTGTAATATTGTCTAGCCATATTCTTATTTTAAATTATTTTTTTACTTAAAATCAAGTTATTTTATAAGTTCTTTAATAAATTTTTGTTTTCTATAAAACAAGTCCAAATCGGTCTAAAAAATATACTTTAAATTCATAAATGAATTTCAAATGTGTTATTATTAAGTTATAAATTATAAATATCTGAATAATTTACATAAAAATAATAAATTTATTAATCAATTAAATTGTAAAGTGTTATAATTTAATGTTAGCATCAATATATATATATATATATATATATATTGGTTATATATTTATTTTTGGATTTAAAATTAGTTTTAATTTCAAGTGATGCTAAACAAAAATGGAGTAAATTATGAAAAAAAATAAACTTAAATTAATGTTGCTTGGAACATTTGGATCAATCGTTTCAATTTCATCTTTAGGTATTTCTTGTGGACAAACAAAACCACAACCTGAAAATCCATCAAATCCTAAAAATGAGGATCCTGAAAGACCAAAAGATAGCGGTGGTAATGAGGGTCCTAAAGTTATTGTAGAACCTGAAATTCCTACAAGACCTACAAATCCAGGTGTTGGATTAAATATTCCAGGTATGCCTGAACTCTACAAAACCGATCCTGCAGCATATAAAAAGCTTTCAGAATCAGAAAAAAATGTTCTTGATTTACAAGGGTATGTAAAAGCACTTAAAGATTACCGTGGTGATTATTCATCAAAATTAGCTACTAACTTAAAATTAACACCAGAGCAAATTGAAGAATATGATCGAAAAGCTCAAGCGGCAGGTCAACCTTCATTTGAAAGTGCTGTTGTTAGAAACTTCTCTGTTGTAAATGCTGATGGAACTTTATCATTAAACCCATTAAGAGATGACACAAAAGCAGCTTACTGAGATTCAGTTCCTTTAAACAGAGGGTTACCTAGATATTTAGCTAATGAAATGTACAAGAAAACTGCTCTTCAATCTTATGCAATTAAACTTAGTAACACTAACCCATTAATAGAACAAAACAGAATGTACAATGGTTCTGCTTGAATTTTAGATTACAAACTTGATGAAAATGGATATCCAACAAAATGATATATCGGGACAAATATTCACGTTATTCAAGCATTTGCTGCATCAACTGCAAATGCATCAAGTCAATCAAGATTCAAACACATTAATGATTTACAAGCAGAAGCAGATAGCTACAATAAATACACAAAGGTGGTTAAAGATGCTGACGCAGAATACAACAAATTAATGGAAGAAGTTAATGCAAAAATTAAAGCTAAAGACGATGAAATCAAGTCATATGAAGATAAAAAATATATAGCTTTATCTGCAGGTAATCAAGCAGAAGCTGATAGATATGAAAAACAAGCTCTAGCAGTTAGAGAAAATGACTTACCACCTTTATATGCAGAAGCCAAAAGAATTGAAGTTGAAGAATGAAGTCCAAAATGATTAGCAAAATATAATGAAGCTAAAAACTGACTTAAACAAGGTGTAATAGGTGAGACTGTAAATATCCAGTTATTCCACTTTAACGATGAAACTCCAATTGACCAATGATTAAGAGTTAATGAACTTCAACCAACAGTTGATGTATTTAGTTTCAAACCATCACAAGTTAAACTAGTTTATGCCGGTCTTGACTTTTTAAAAACTAGTCCAAGAGATTACGTAGACCCAAACTCACCATTATCTGAATTGGAAGAAGCAGCTGATTTTGCTGTTCTTGAATTTGATTTTAGTAATTCAGATAATACATATGAATATAACAAAATTATTGGAGATCCACAAGACACATTTGGTGAACGGAAATCAGTTAGTTCGGCTGCCGAATTAGCTAAATTAGCTACAAGCAATTTTGCAAACTGAAATGAAAATGAAAAATTCAAGTTTGCTACAAAGAGCTTAAAAGCTACATATCAACAAGATGAAAAAACAATGATACCTAATGTTAGATTAACAAATGATAAAACTGCAAGTATTCCAAAATCAAAAATCAACTTAATTTCAGTTGCATTTCCAGATGCTAAAACTGACCACTTATTTATCCGTAAGATGTTAGAACCATCTGAAGTTGCAATTATTGACTCAGGATTTAGTCAAAGTATTTGAACCAACAAACCTGTCTATGTTGCAGAAGGTCAACAAGTTGATAAAAAAGTATTCACAAAAGAATACGGAAGTGGATGAAACAAATCACTAAGCGTAAGAAATTTCATTGATATGCCTGGTGTATTTGACATCACAATCGTTTCTCCATTAATTAATTCAAGAAAAAACGAAGGTTACAAATTTGGTGTAATTAGAGATTCTGCTTCAACTTACACAGGAGATAGATACTTAAGCTACGGATTAGGTTACTCAATAGGAGCTTGACAACCTTTATTTGGTGCATCAGGTTCATCAGTTAGAACAATTGATAATGAAATTGTTGGAATCAACTATGCAACAGGAGACTCCACAGGTGTGTCATTAACTGCCTTAACTCAAGCATTCAGATCTGAAGGCGAAACTTACGATGGTTTCTATGGTAAATATAAATTAGAACAATATGACTTAATTTACGGTGGGGGAGAAAATCAAAGATCATCATACCGTGAAGCATTACAAGAGTTATATCCAAACATTCAAACTTACTTATTCAAACAAGGGGCAAATTTAATTCCTGAAGAATACAAATTCAACAAATAATTAAAGAAAGGTATTAATTATGATTAAAGCTAAAAGAAAAAAATTAATAATCAATATTGGTGCCGTTTCTGCGCTAGCTGTTGTAGGTGTTGTTGCAGCTAAAACAATTAGTGATAATGCTAAACCAAAAACAAAAGACTTAGGAGTTATTACTCAGTCACGTGGAATCGCTACAGTCATCAATGAAAATGATGTTTTGTATAGTGATAAAAATTCTTCAAACAAAGATAATAACTTAAAAATTAAAGTCAAAATCGAACCAGAAAAACCAGCTGTTGAAAATCCAAAACCAGTAGAACCAGAAACAACAAATCCTGTTACTGAACCAGAGCAACCTGTTAATCCAGAGCCAGATCCAGAACAACCAGTACCTGACCCTGAACCAGCAAACTCAGATCCAGTAGAACCTGAACCTATTGATCCTACTCCTGCACCTGATCCAGAACCAACTAATCCAGAACCTGTAACCCCAACACCTGCGCCTGATCCACAACCTGACCCAAATCCTGCTCCAAAGCCAGAGCAACCAAAGGAACCTGAACCAGAAGATCCTGATAAAGCAGATGATGGCGTTTATACAGAACAACCTAAAAATCCAGAACCAGAACCTGAGCAACCTACAGATCCTATTATTGAACAACCAATTATAGTGACTCCTCCAGAACCAGAACCGGAACCTGAACCTGAGCCAGATCCGTCTACAGAACCTTCAAATGCAATCGAAGGTTACGCTAACCCAGAAGCTGCAAAAGATTTAGATTTTGCAACAATGAAACCTAAACCTATTGACAAAGTTACAAAAGTCAAAGAGGAAATGAAAAGAGAAATTAGAGAAAATCTTTCTGTTATTAAAAGCATATTTGACAAAAATCCAAATGATTTAACAGAAGCTGATAAAGAGCTTTTAAACAAGAGTATCATTAAGATTGCTAATAACAATCCTCAAGCTAATTATGGAGATAACGCAGATTTCTCATATCTTTTTAAATTACTTAAAGATCCTCAACAAGCATACGCATTTAAGATATCGCTTGAAACTATAAATAGAGAACTTGAAAGTTACCTTAACAAAGGTATGGTCCCAGGTTTCCATTGAGGTGACACAGGATTTGGTAGCTTTGCACATGTTAACTTAGAAGATAATGTTGTTCGTAATGAATACATAGCAAGACATAAAAATTCATATTTTGCTTACGAATCACAATATCACAGAAATTCAAAACAAATTAGAAACTTTGAATATGAAGGGTTCTCTAAACAAAATAAAACTTCTGAATATTCAAGATATGGAGCAGGTACTGATAAAGGGATTGAAATTTATGAATACAAACCAGAAAGTGCTATTGCAAAAGAAAAAGTCAAAACAAACAAAGTTATGGCAATTCTTGATGCAGCTAACACAAAAGGTTACAATTCATTCTTAAGCTTTTTAGATAAAGTTAAAAAAGCTAACAAACAAATTGATGTACTTGTAATTAAAAATATGGGTCTTAAAGACAAACGTCAAGAATTTAGACACATTTTAAGACAACTTCCTGAATCAATTCAAAAATTAACTTTATTCTTTGAAGGTAAAGATACAACTTCACTTATTGCACTTAAAGATAAGAGAATCCAAGAATTAGATCTTTACAGTTCAAATGACTTATTAAGTAAAGATTGAGGAATTGACCCTATTGCATTACGTGGTGTAAAAAATATTACATTTGACTACACATTTGCAGCTATGCAAGATAACACGAATATGCCAGGTTCAATTGTATTTAACAGACTTAGATTTGATAAAGATGATACATTAGAAGAAATCAACGAAGGTCTTGATATTGCTTTCAAAGATAGATACAATGAAAGAATTTTCCAAGGAGAATTCGGAGATGGTTCTTGACCTACTTGACTTGATTTCTCATTAAACAAAAACATCAGAAGTCTTGAAGGAATGCGTTTTCACAATAGAGTATTCAAAAACTTAACTCTTTACAATAACACAAATACATTCACAGTTAATGCTGACACGTTAGCAGCTCAACAATGATCTGCAATGCTTATCAAAGGGCCTGAAAGACCTAAATTACATTTTGTTAGTCCTGTAGAAGTTAACACATTGTACATTCAAGGTAATGCACGTGACTTAGACGATAACTGAGGTCCAGAATTATACGGATTAATTGAATCAGGTAAAAATGTATTTAGAACAATTTACGTAGATAACCAAACAATGGCTGACAGATTAAATCGCTCACAAGCATTTACTAAATTTGGTAAAACAGCAGTAGTTAAATCAGCTAACTTTGATCCAAGTGGAGGTGGCGATGCAGAAATCTCATTCAGTTAATAGTAAAACCAATTTATTACAGTTAAACTGAAGTAAAGAAAATGTTCTTAAATTAATTTCACTTGTACTTTCGTTCTTGTTAATAAGCTCAATTGGAATTGTTTTCAATTACTTTATTAACAAAGGCAATCAAACAGGAATTGATTATTCAATTCTGTTTGACAGAAGTTTCAAAATAAATTCAAGTATTAACTTCTTTGTTTTATTCAACTTAACTTTATTATCATTGCTGATTATTATCGCTATGACTAAGAGTTATTTTGTCATAAACAAAAATAACTTGAAGTTTTCAAGTTACATCTACTGATATGTTGCATACATTATTTATGCACTTATTACATTTGGGTTTTATACTTTTACTTTTATAACTACTACAAAAGATACTTCTGCAAAATGATTAATTTATAACTCATTTTTACTTATACCACTTTTAGTTATTGATTTAACTTTTGATGTATACACACAAATTCAAAAATCAAGAAATTTTTCAATTAACATCAAGAAATTAGTTTTAGATTCAAGCTATACTATAATCAAATACGTTTTACTCGGAATTGGATTAGCAATGCTTGTTTTAATGGTTAATAATGTTCAAGTTTCAAAATCAAAAGATGGAAGCATTGAAACACAAAGAATTGTTGGTATTTTTGTAAACAACGTTTACATTAATAAACTAACTAGAATTTTCAGTGAAAATGCAGTTTACAAAAACTTATCTATTTTTGGATTAGTTTTTGCACTTATCTTGCTTCTAAGTTTAAAAGTTTATTCAAACATTTCGAACTTATCAAGTGTAGTTTACAGAAACAGTTTATTTGGATCACTTACAAAATTAATTCTTGCATTTATCTTACCTGTAATGTTCTTTGCAATTTACACACTTGCAAAATACGCTTACAAACCAATCGATATTAGCGAAGATACAACCACAAAAGTTGCCTTATTTGCTGTGTTTATAGCATTAGTTGTAATCTTAAATGTACTTGTAATTGCAAGTAGATTTACAAAATTCAAAAATCAATTATTAACAAACAAAACAGCATTTGTAATTTTAGAGTTAGTTTCATTATTTGTTTTATTAGTTGCAAATACTCAATTAAACTACTTTCACAGATTAATTGTCAACTTATTATTCTTCGTTTTATTTGTAATTAACTTTGGATTAGTTAAATACAATAAAGCTAATAAATTAAATAATTTAGAAAATGCAATGCTTTTAGCTATGTTAGTTTCTCTAACAATTTCATTAGTGTTTAGCATTTCTTTACACGCTACATTAAGTAATGATATCTGAGCATTATTAGTGCTTACAAAGAATTGAGATATAGTGACAATTTTTACACTAGTCACAATTATGCTTTATATTCTATTTGCACTTTCATCTATAGCATATACTGGATTTATCAAGATATTTGCTTTGTTTTATGAAAAAAGAAAACACTTTACAAAGAGAGGTAAATAATTTATGTTTAAGAAAAATAAAATGAAAAATAAAGAGCTTTTAGCATACTTAGAAAAAGCAAAAGTTTATCAATCAAAATTATTTGCTGACTTTGAAAGATTTAAAAGCAAACCGACTTATGTTTCAAATGAAAGTTTCTGAAATTCATTTTTAATTGAATACAACTTAACTGAAAAAGATTTAAAACCTTTAACAGATAGTATTCAAAAATGAATTAGCAGGAAAAATAATCTTTTATTAGATAAATTTGTTATCACCTGAACTATTGATTCAAAATTTAGTTTATATGATCAAATTCCTAAAACTGAACAAAAACAAAATGTTTCTGTATCAGATACAATACTTAGAAGCTCTGTTTCACAATTGAACTCAGACTTTAATGGATACATAAATAAACTAATTGAAGAGAATTACATTATCGAATTTATACCAAGTGTTCTTTTATTAAAAGAAAACAATGTTTATAAATTATTTGTAGGTCCTGGAATTATTAATGAACAGTAAAACCATTGAATCAAAATACAATTCTCTTAAAAAGATTTATAAAATCGTTGAATCAAAGAAAAATATTACTTTAGTTAACTTACTTAGACTATCTAAACAAATTGGTTACTGTTTAGATAGAGCTAACTATTCGAAATTCATAATTGAACAAATTATTGATAAATATTCAATCAATGATTTTGCTCTTAATAAAAAAAGTGACTTGCTTACTTTAGGTGGATTAAAAACACTTTGAATTTACATTACAGAAGAAGAAAAATATAGTACTAACTCATATCAAAAACACGAAAAGTACTTGCTCCAAGCTATCAATAAATCTAACGATAGTATTATTGCTATCGGTCAAAAAGCAATTAAGTTTGCTAGTGACAACGGATTTAATATCTTATTTAGCTTCGAGAAAAATGAAGTTGATTACTTAAATGAACTACTTCCAAAAATCATTATTAACAACTTCAAAATTAATGATTATGCAAACTTAAACTTTGTAATTAACTCAACAAAGATTAAAGAAAAACATATTCAACTGCTTCCTGTAAATATGAATAATTTCACACTTAAACACCATCAACACAGTCAATTATTGAACTCAAATATCAACACTCATAAAATCTCACAAGATTTAAATGAGTTTATCGATTCAGAAACTGAGTCTTACTTAAACTTTGCTATTTCTTCACTTTTAACTGAGTCAGCTTTAATTTATGAAAAATATAAGTTAGTTGCTCATAATAGTACTCTTAATGATTTAGAAGAAAAAATCAAATTCCAAAAAAGACAATTCTTAAAAGTTAAAAGAGAAAAAGAAATTGAACAAATATCAATGCTTAGCAAGAAAAAAGACTTATTACACGAAATCAGAAAGGGGAACTAATGATTGATTTAACTTTAATATCAGCTAAAAATGTTAAAAGACATCTTAAGATTTCTGAATTAAAAATCAATCATCAATTAAAAGATAGTTGACAAAAAGTTGAGAAAAACACAATCACAAGTCACAAAAAAGTTTTATGTTCACTTAAAACAAATTCAAAAGAATACTTTTTAATATTTGATTCATTATTTGTCCAAAGTAATGAAAATCAAATTGTCCTTTTCTACAATAATTCATTTGATACTTTTGCCCAAGATGACAAAAATAAAACCCAATTACATTCATTAAATAAAAAATACAAAGAAATTAAAAAAGAACTGCTAAAAACAAAATTTGCTTTATATGCTTCTAATGACATTGATTTAATCAACAGATTAGAAAAACTAAAAATAAAAGCATTCAAGCTTAAAGCTCAAATTTACTTTTCATTATTTGAAAATGAGGATTTATGAAAATAAGAAGATGACTTAAATTAGGGGCTATTTCTTCTTCATTAGTATTACCGCTTTCGGTTATTTCAGCAACTACAACTGAAAACGAAACAGCAAGTGGTACAACTGAAACAGAAAAAGAACCTGTTGCGAATTTTCCTGAAACAAAGGAAATGCAAAAAAACATTTTCAATGAAAAATTACCATTAGTCCTTGAAGAGTATATTAAAAAGCTTGAATTAGAAGTAGCAGATTATGAAAAGCAAAATTTAGCAGAACCAAATATTGATCATTTAAAAAGAATTACTTACTATAAAAAGTTTGTAAATTATTTAAAGGCTAAAAAAGATCAAATAGTTTCAAACCCAATTGAAAATGGATTTAACATCATTTTCCCTAATTTACTAACAAATGAAACTTACAAATTAGGAGACATAACTTACTTTAAAAATGATTTTGGACCAGTTATGATTGGTGAAGCTGCACCAGATAACTACGAAAAAGTAAGTGCTATAGACACAGAAGGAACAGTTGCCATTCCTGAAGAAGCAAAAGTAATTAATAATCAACTTACTCAAAGTGCGATTTTAAATCAAACAAATAGCTATATTGAATCACTATCTTCATCTTGAAGAGATATTCTTTTAGAAAAAGAAGACTTTCCAAAATATGCAAAAGATGAAGAAGTTTTCAAAGTCTTAGATGACAATGCAAAATTAGATTTAAATGTACCTAAAGGTTTTGAAACTTGGGATGCTTATTTCTTATCAGTTCTTAATAAGAGAACGATGAAATTCGACATTGAGAAAAACAAAGAATTCAATGAAGTTGAAGAACCAACTCTTCCAATCTTACCTGAAGAAAAAATCGAAGAAGACCCAATTGTAGTTTCAGTTGCTGAAGAAAACGTTCCTAGACTTTCTCCAATACTTACAGGTGACTACATCAACACTTCAAATTCAGAATTAATTAGTTTAGTAAATTCACAAAATGCTAAATTCAATAATGAAGCAGTTTTCTTCTTTAATCCATTATTAAAATTACTTAAATACAACGTTACAGGCTTAAGAGAAGAAGGTGGTAAGTTAATTGCATCAATTACTTTAACAAATACATCAGATGAGAAACAAACATCTTATGAACGTGAAGTGACTAGATATTCAGATGCACAATATGCTCAATCAATGCAAGTTGTAAATAATGCAATCGAATCTTCGATGTTAGGTTACTATGATGCACTTGGAATTACCAAAGATTTAGTTTTTGAAAAACTTGGAAATAGAAGACTTCAAGAAATTGTCTTTGACCAAATCTTTGTTGCAGTAAAAATTATTAACAATCAACAATTCTCAAACATCATAAATGATGCAGTTGAATACTACAAGGATGTAACTTTTAAAAATGATAAAGGTGATTTAATCAACTTATCATTATCAGAAGACTCAAAAGATGCATTCACTAACTCTATTCACGCACAAACAATTAAAGGAAGAACCTACTTTAATTTATTGACAACTGCATATAAAGACTTATATAGCGAGTTTTCAAAACAAATTTCAGTACCTGAAATTAAATCAGTTATTGAAGCTAACTTAAATTCTTTTAATTTCACATTTAGCGATGTTAACGAAGCGCTATCAACTTTAAGAGACTTAATTTTAGACTTAGACAGAATTGAACAAGTAAGCACATTTAAAAATCAACAATTTCAAACTTTCAACGTAAAGTTAGAACAAGTTCAAAAACAATTCATTAATTTAGGTATCGTAACTCAAAATAAAAACATCACTAATGAAAGCGAAAACATCAGAGCACAATACCAAAAAGCTTACAATGAATTGATTCTTAAAGAAAATCTACAATCAACAAAAAACACAAACATTGTTTTAATTACAATCGGTACACTTATTACACTTTTATTAATTGGAACAATAATCATTAGCACTTTAAACAAAAAGAAAGCTAATTTAAAGTAAAGGAAGAACATGGAAAATAAATTATACATATCAGCCATTTATGACTATGTTGTTGAAATAAGTGGCCAAACAAATTACAAACAAAATGAAATTTACCATTTAAAAGATAACAAAGATGCTTTATTGATGGTAATTTCAGCAACAGAAGATCGTGCTTTTTGTTTAATTAAACAAAATCCTGAAGAATATAAAATTGGTACAGAAGTAATTAGAGCTAAAGTTGATACAAAAGTTAAAACTGCAAAAAACTACTTCGGAAAAATCATTGACATTAACGGTGACATTTTATTCCCTGAAGTTACTAAAGAAAAATTTGAATTCTATGAGCAAACTTCAGAAATCTTTAATGTTAATAACAACTTAATGTCTTATATGCCTCTTGATGAGCAATTAAAAACAGGTTACTCAGTAATTGACTTGCTTATTCCTGTTGGAAAAGGACAAAGAGAACTTATTATTGGTGATAGAAAAACTGGTAAAACATTTATTGCTTTAAACACAATCATTAACCAAAAAGATAAAAATGTTAAATGTATTTATGTTGCAATCGGTCAAAAACAAAGCGAAATTGCAAATGTTTACAATTTACTTAAAGAATATGGTGCTGATGAATACACAATCATCTTAACTGCAAACAGTGATAAACCATATGAACAATATTTAGCTCCATATATTGCTATGGCTCACGCTGAAAATGTTTCTTATGAAGATGATGTTTTAATTGTGTTTGATGACTTAACAAAACACGCAAACATTTTCAGAGAAATTGCTTTATTAATCAACAAACCAGTTGGTAAAGAAGCATTCCCTGGTGATATGTTCTATGCACACGCTAGATTACTTGAAAGAAGTGGTAAATTCCATAATAGAAAATCAATTACTGCTCTTCCAATTATTCAAACAGTTGATAACGACATTACATCTTTAATTGCATCAAACGTTATTTCAATTACAGATGGTCAAATTGTTACAAACTCAGAATTATTTGCACTTAACAAATATCCAGCTATCGATGTTAACTTATCAGTTTCACGTATTGGTGGTGGAGTTCAAAACAAATTAATGAACCAAAGCGCAAAAATTGTTGGTAAGTTATACAGATCATTCAAAAAACAAGCTAAGCTACTTGCTGTTAAATACGACCTTAATGATGACATTAATTCGCTTATGTTAGGAGGAATCCAAATTGAAAAAATGTTTAATCAAAAAGGCGTTTCATCATACGATGAAAAAGACATTTACTTAATTTCACGTATCATTCAATGAAACTTATTAAACAACTTATCTGATTGGCAAATTAATCAAGCAATCAAATTCATTATTGAATACGAAAAATCTAATGCAACTTGCAAGAAAGTTGTTGAAGATTTAATTAACGATACAACTAAAGATCCTGAATTAGTTAAAAACTACTTTGCATTCTTACTTATCAAATATTCAAATAAATTCAATCTACAATGACAATTACCTGCTGCTAAAGAATTCTTAACTACTGATGAAAAACTAATGGAACAAATTCACAACAAAATTAAAAATGAATTAAAAGGAAGTAAATAATGAGCGCTAAAATAACAAAATTATGAAGTGATGTAATTGAAATTCAATTCAAAAACGAAAAGTTACCAGCTATTAATTCACTTCTTAAAAGTGACAACGATTCATATTTATTAGTTAAAAGAATTCTTAATGAAAATACTTTATTAGCAGTTATTGTAGACTTAAAAGATAACTTATCAATTGATGATAAGATTGAAAAATTAAACCATTCATTTATGGTTCCTGTTGGAAATGAAGCAAAAGGACACATTTACGATGTGCTTGGAAATAACTTAAGCTCACCTAAAACAAAAGTTACAAAAACAGTTGAAATGGATTCAACAATTGTAACAAACATAAACTACGAAAAAAGAGCACAGCTTTTAACAACAGGTATTAAAGCTATCGACTTTTTCGTTCCTATTTTAGATGGAGATAAAATCGGTATCTTTGGTGGAGCTGGAGTTGGTAAAACTGTTTTAATGAAGGAAATTATTTTCAACCTATCAAAACAAAAAACTAACACATCAGCTATCTTCATTGGTTCAGGGGAACGTTCAAGAGAAGCTATTGAGTTATACAATGATTTAACCGAATCTAACTTAATGCAAAATTCAACAATGTACATTTCAAGAATGAATGAAAACCCAGGTTCAAGAATGAGTATTGTGCCAGTTGGAATTACTGCTGCTGAATACTTAAGAGACAACAATAAAGAAAACGTTTTATTATTCATTGACAACATTTTCCGTTTCTTACAAGCTGGAAATGAAGTTGCTGCATCACTTGATAAAAAACCATCGATTGGTGGATATCAAGCAACTTTAAACACTGAAATTTCACAAGCTGAAGAAAGACTTTATACAAATGAAAATGGTTCAATCACATCATTCCAAACAGTCTTCTTACCAATGGATGATTTATCTGACCCATCAGCTGTTGCTGTATTTAACCACTTAAACTCTTCACTTGTGCTTTCACGTGAAATTAGTGCCAAAAACATTTTCCCTGCTTTTGATCCGTTGGTTTCTTCATCTAACAACGTAAATCCTGAAATTATTGGTTCAAAGCATTATCAAGCTATTTTAGACACAAAATACATCTTACAAAGATATAAAGAAATTGAAGATGTTATGCTTATTTTAGGATTTGATGAGTTAGATGACGAATCAAAAACAATCGTTAAAAAAGCATTACAGTTACAAAACTTCTTCTCACAAAACTTCTTTATGACTGAACATTTCACATTAAGAAAAGGGGTTTTTGTACCTTTAGATCAAACTGTAGATTCAGTTGTTAGAATTATTAATGGTGAATTTATTGATGTAAATCCAGAAAAATTCGCTTACATTGGTTCAGTAAACGACCTTAAAAAATAATCAAATTTGCAAGCTACTTTTAGCTTGCTTTTTTGTTGATTTCAAGCTCAAAATTTATTTTATTTTTTTAATAATATAAAAGTGTTAATTTAGTATATTTAAAAATAATAAAAAGGACAAATTTATGACTAGTAAAACTTCAAAAAGAAATAAAAAGATTATTATACTTTTAGCATTCACAGGAGTACTTGGAGCAGTAACTGCACCTGCTGTGTATTTTGGTCTAAAATACACAAATAAAACTGAAGAAACTGTAAAAGTGATATTAAGAAACGCTTATACCAGGGATGAAGAACCTGAAACTCTTAAGAGTATTGCAAAAAAAATCAATGGTAAATGAGAAATCACTAATCCCGATCCGGAAAACTATGTTTTATTGAATAAATACGGGGGAGTGGTTGATAAGTTGATAAGAGATGAAGCTCCAATATCAAATGAATTTATTAAAATATGACCTAAAAATTATGATGTACAAGTTTCAATAGCAAGAAATGAATTCGACCATGACTGACAAGATATTAAAGATTTCGAAATTCAAGTTAATTATCAAGATGACGAAACAAGAATTAGTGAACTTATTGAACAAAAATTACCAAGTGACGTTAAAGTTTCATCAATTTCAGATGTAACTCCTTGAACTTCAGAAATTCAAATTAAAATTGTTGAAAATAGAAAAACTATAACAATTTACTTTAATGATTCACATGGTGTTATTAAAAAAAGAGAGGAAAGAATTCCTGCTAAACAAAATTCAATTGTTATAAGTTCAGATTCAGTTCCTAATGATTATGTTCTAGTTGATTCAAACAAACAAATCTTGGATAGTGTTACAGTGAATGAAATTACAAATAATACTATTAACTTAACTGTGCTCCCTAAAAACTATGAAGTTAGAGTTCATATTGATCAAAATAACTCTCATAGAGATGATATTTCTGACTTTAATATTTTAGTTAACTATCAAGATGATGAAACCAGAGTCAAAGAATTAATAGAGCAACATCTTCCTGTAGATGTCAAAGTTAGTTCAATTAGTGATGTTAAACCTTGAGTTGAGACATTTAATGTTAATATCGTTGAAAACAGAAAAAATGTAACAATTAATTTTGTTGATGCTAATGGTTCTGTTATTGGTACAACAACACAAAGAATAAATATGGATGAGAATCAATTAACTGTTTACAACAATATAGTTCCTGATTCTTATGTCTTAGTTAATTCGAATAAAGAAGTAATTGAAAGTGAAGTTATAGACCAAATAGTAGATAATTCAGTTAATGTTTTAGTTTTTCCTAAAAACTATAATGCACAAGTTAAAATAGTCAAAAACGAGTCTCATAAACAAGATATTCAAGATTTCGAAATTCAAGTTAATTATCAAGATGATGAAGCAAAAATTAGTGAACTTATTAAACAAAAATTACCAAGTGACGTTAAAGTTTCATCAATTTCAGGAGTAACTCCTTGAACTTCAGAAATTCAAATTGAAATTGTTGAAAATAGAAAAACAATAACAATTAACTTTAAGGATTTAAACAACGATATTGTAGAAATAACAACTCAAAAAATTAATATGGATGAAACTTCAATTACAGTTTCAAATTCATTAATCCCAGATGGTTATGTATTAACAAATTCAAATAAACAAGTTGTAGATAGCGTAACAATAAATCAAATTGAAAATGATACTGTTGATGTTAAAGTTTTACCTCAAAACTATAGCGTGCAAGTTGTGATAGCTAATAATGAATCACATAGACAAGATATTAATGACTTTAACATTGATGTTAATTATCAAGATGATGAAACAAAAATTAAAGACCTTATTACTCAACAATTACCTACAGATGTAAAAATTAAATCAGTTTTAGGAATTGAACCTTGAGCTACATCAATAAATCTTGATATTATTGAAAATAGAAAAACAATAACAATTAATTTCAAAGATTTAGATAATAATTTAGTTTCATTAACTACTCAAAAACTTAATATGGATGAAAACTCAATTACTATTGAAAGTAATTTAGTTCCTAACTCATATGTCTTAATCGATTCTAATAAAGAGGTTATTCAATCAGTAACAATTGATCAAATTCAAAATGATGAAGTTAATGTAGTGATAGCTCCCCAAAGCTATACAGTTTTAATTAATATTGTTCAAAACAATACAAGTGATCAAATTGATAATTTTGATGTTCAAGCAACTGCTCAAGATACAAAAGATAATTTAATTGAGTTAATTAGAAATCGATTAAATTCTAAATACTTATTTGAATTAAGTGGTGAGTGAAATAAATTTGATAAAGTCGCAAACATAATTGTTAATGCTGCTCAATCTGCCGAAAGTAAAGATGATTATGTTGCATACATAAGAGAAAATTTAAATTCATTAAATAAAGTAAAACAAAATGAATCATTATTTAGTTCAGATCAAATTACAAACTTTGATTTATCTACTTTAGATGATTATGAAAATAAATCATTAGATGAATTAAAAACTCTTAAAAATGAAGTAGAAAATATCATTAATGTTGCTAATACAATTGCAACAGAAAAAGTTAATGATGCATTTGAACAAATTGTTCAAATCTCTAACAATCCAGATAATTCTAAGTACTACTTAAAAGATTTCTTAGTTGATAAAGAAAACTTATCATACAAATTTGAGCACGACACAGATAAGGTTGAATTCTTTATTTCTAGATTAGATGAAATTAAACAAATTAAAGCTAATATTGATGAAAGAATTGATAAAGGTAATTTACTAAATTACTTAACAACAAACATGCAATATGCAACATATTTAGTATTGAATTGTCTAAATAATGCTGATGATGGATATGCAGATTATGTAATTGGTCCTAGAAAAATATTTGAAGGATCATTTAAATTGTTATCTATTGATAACACATCTAAATATCAAACTCTTTCAATTCGTGATTTAAAACCTTTATTTGATTCAGGTCTAATCACACTTCAATACAAAACTCGTTTAAGAGGACGCAATAATGATCCTTACATTAGATTAGATAAAAGTTCAATTGATTATGATAATGAAGTTGTTACATTTGAATATAATCACGATGACAATGAAGAGAGGCTTCTTAAATTAGAAATTTTAAATAACCAAGGAAACTATCCTTATTTAGCAACAACATTTGTTAAAGAAGATAAAAGCCCAATAGCGAACTATTGAGTTAAAACAGGTGTAGTTCCTGATTTAACACCTGCTGCTTCAACTATTGTTCCTAATTCACTTGATGATTATTGATTATTCCCTAGAAAATATGAAATCAAATATAAAGAAAGATTTTTACAAGATGGAACAAATAATGTGAATAAAAACTGATTAAATAATGTAATTAACAGCTATGCAAATGGTGCTTGAAATTACAAGATTTCTGATGGCACGGCATTTAATTATCAAAATGCTTTATGAGTCGCATTGCTTCAAGCATTTGTTAAAACAAATATAACAAGTGATAAGTTTAATATTGATAAAAATACATCAGTCTTCACAAAAACATTTACAGAAGACAACTCATTTACATTTGTTTTAAACGCAACTGCATCTAAAAACTCTTCAACAAGAGATTTTGCAAACATTGGTGGAGCATTCTTTGAACAATTAATTGACTCATCAACTGCAAGACACATTGATTTTGTAACTGGAGACAAAATTAGACTTGAATTTGATTTAGATAATTCACGTTCTTGACATCCAAGTATTCCAGGAAATACATTGCCATCAGTTATTTCAAATAACTTAGGAGACTTTTCAAAAACTGCAAAAGCTTACAATTTTAATGGTTACTTCCCAATTAATGCAAGTTACTATGGAGATTTAAGACTTAAACTTTATGTAAATGATAATCTCATTTGAAATGCTTCTACACTAGATGGAACACAAAGTCATATTCTTCCAATCTTTGTATTAGATAAATGAGATATTCCAGACTCAGATAGAAAATACGTTTTAGTATATACAGCTGGTTCAAAAGTAGCAATCGGATAATAATGTGCAAAAAATATCAACTTTATTACGAAGTTGCAATATTCCATATTTATGATTCAATCACAAGCTTTTTGCTTGTGATTTTTTATAAGAAAAAAGAAAAAACCATATAAAAGATATGGCCGTTCTTTATTGTAGTTGAAACTTATAAGTGGTATATATCAGAATTGTTCAGGTTGAAATTTTATATTAGAAGCTTTTGTCTCTGATTTTTTGTAATGAATAAATATATCAAAGATATGGTTTTGGTTTGAGTTATTAGAATTTTATCTGGTAGTATTTTGTATATAAAAATCACAAGCGTAAAAGCTTGTGAAAGTATAAAAAGTTATAGTTTTGTTTCGTCATTTTCTAGATACATTTTAGTGAATAATTCAATGTATTGATTTGTTTTCTTATCGATATTCTTAAGTGACTTATGTATGTTTTCATTAACTCATTCTTTTGAGTCATTTTTATCAATTTGATTAATTCATTTTGTTGTTAATTCAGAGCTATTTAAAATGTATTTATCGTTAGCATCTATATAACCGTGTTCTGTGTAATTATTGTCATTTTGTGATCTATAAGTTATATTTGCATCATTACTTTTTTTCCTATTTTCGCTCTCTTCTAGCAATGATAAATTACCCATCTTGAAAATATAAGGTTTAACTTCATCTCATTTTGTAGCTTCTAATTTCTTTTGAATTGTAGATTCCTTTGCTATGTTGTGATCTAAATCACAAGAATCTAAAAATCGATTTCAATCAAGAGATTGATTCAATTTCATATTTGGAAACATTGACATATTGTTTTTTAAATAGTAATTAACTCTTGCGAGAAAAATTTTAATGTATATATTTTTGCTATTGCCACTATCATCTGTGCTTGAAAATTTGCTATGTATGATTGATTTCAAGTTATTCAATCTAATATCGTCTATATTAAAGAATTTGCTATTTCTAATAACATTTTTAAATCTCTTAGAATAATCTATAGTTTCTGCTTGATTTAAATTTATGTTAAGAAGAAGTGATTTGAACACTTCGGTCATTGATTGCCCCTTGAAATCAAGTAATTTTCAAACTAAAATAGCTTTTTCTAAATATAGAAGATAATTTTTTATTATATTTTCCTTGATTATGTTATTCGATTTGTCGTCATTTTTTCTAGCGCAAAAGTAATTATTGTTTTCTAGAATATCTCAAAGTATTGATTTTGTAACATCCAATTTACAAATTCTCAACATAAATTTAAATAGTGAATTTTCTTCTTTAAATCTTGTTAATTCTTTAACGTTTTGGAAGTACGGTAATGTCCTATTTTCTTCAGGTAATGTTAAATAGATAAAAATTGCAAAGTATTTATAAAATACTTGAAGAACTTTTTCAATATTATTTTTTGAATGACATAGATATTCAAATACGAATTGAAGCTTTTGTTGATTTATTTTATCCTTTTTATTATTATTTTTATCAATTAATTCAATCTTTTCGGCATTATCATCAAAATAACTACATTCTTTGTTTGATTTAATGAGACAATGGTTGTTTTCACATTTTGAACTTCTAAGTTTTACAATTCTAAAGTATATATGCTCAGTAAAATCGTTAAAATGATCATTGAATTTATCTATTTTCTTATTATCTTTGTCTTCTGATTTCGTAGGAATATATTTGTCAAAAAGTTTTTTTCTTATATCCTCAATTACAACAGACTCATCTTTAAATTCGCTCGTAAGAAATGAATAATCTTTAGATTTTAAGTCTATGAGTTTGTAATAGACAAAGTTTATAAATAATTCGAAATTAGTTAATTGCACACCTGTAGAGTTAAGTGTTTCAAATAATTCTTCGGGATTAATTTTATCAACAATAGTGACTGTAAGATATGAGCTATCTAAAAATCTGGTTGCAAAATCATTAAGTTTAGATAAGTTTAAATCACCATGAATATCAAGTGCATAACCTATAATGTAATTCTCGATTTCTTTAAAAATGTTATCATCAACCTTGTTAATTAGTTGTCCTATATTCTTCAAATGTTCATAATTATTTGAACTTTCATAAACAGATAAATGAGGTTTGTTACGATGATGTTTAATCAAATTATATGCGTGTCAAAATATGAATGACAATCCTTTGTATTTATTTAACTCTTTAGTTAATTTCTCGCTTCATTCGTTTTCTGGACGTGATGGATCAATTTTTAAATACATTTGACCCATTGTTACTTTTCATAAACATAAAACAATAATTGAAATAGTTAATGTTCTTTGTTGACCGTCCAAAAGTGAGTATTTGTTATCTTGTAGTTTATAGAAAATAACGTTGTTTAAATAGTAATTTTTATTTGAGTGAGTACTAAATAATCTATCAAGTAGCTCTTTAATATTATCGAATTTTCAAACATACTCTCTTTGATAAGGAGGTAATTCAAATTTTATTGTTTCGCGAAGCATTTGAACATAATCTCTTATTGATGCTAATTTTGAATAAGAGGTTTTTAATTGTTGAGTTTCATTATTTATAACTAGATTTTGAAATTTATCTACTAAGGATGCATTGATTTTTTCTATTAATGTATCTAAACATTCTTTATTTTCATTAATTTTAACTTCGTTTTGTCTAATCTTGTCGATGAATTGAGTATATGGAAAGATGAATTCAATTGATGGATTTTTACCAATATTTGAAATAAAGTTTTTTAATGCATCAAAAAGTTGATTTGACTCATTTTCTGAAAGAAATTCTGAGTAATTAGGTATATAAAAATAATAAAGTCTAATATCAAATTTTTTATTCTCAGAATTTGAATTAACAAATTTCATATATTGATATTGTGAGAATACAAAAGAAAGTCAAAAGCTTTGTTCTGAATCATCGAAATCTACAAATTCAGTTTCCATAAGTTTGTTTTGGATAAATTCATTTAGTATCTTAAGTGAAATTTTATAAAGTTCGGTGATTTTATCTTTAAGTTTTTTAAAATCTAAAGTGACTTCATAATATTTTGATGTACCATTTAATGATTTATTAATATTAAATTCCTTTTTGAAAAGAAAATATACAATTCTTAAATATTGGTCAATTATACTATTAGAGACATTTGAGGATTTATTTTTTGATCTGTACAATGTAAATTCAATATCATTAACATTTATTTCATTTCTTTCAGGATATATTTTAAAGATTAATTTGTTTTTACTTACACTTTCATAATCTAACTTATTACAAATCTCATCAACGTTGTCTTTTAATTGATCAAGATAGCGAATCATCGCTGTACCAATTTTTCAGAATTTAACTTTAATTTTATCTTCCATCACGACCTTCTTTTTTATCTTTATCAATGTAGTCAACAACTTGATTAACCATATCAATTATCAATTGATGTGGAATTTTGCTTCTTTGAGCATAAGAACCGTGTGACATATGTTTGCTTTTTTCAGCTCTCTTTTCTGACTTAGAAATTAAATGTAATTTAATGTTTGATTTAAATATTGTGGGTTTTAAAGAGAATCTACTATCATATGCTGAATAAGTTGATTTATTTTCAAATCCCATAAAATCTCAGTGATTTTTTTGAAACTCTCAAGTCTTTGATGTAGAAGGGTTTTCGACAACTCAAACTTTTGGTTTGAATGTTCTAATTATTTTGATTGTTCCACCAACAGTTGCTTCACCTAAAATTCTTCCTCTTTCTTTTTGTTCAAAGTATCTTCTTTTAACCGGATGGCAAGTTTTGTTGTATTCATCATAAAATCTTGAATTTTTAACAACTCAATTTCCATTGTTATCGATTTTTCTAAACATTTTCCCGTTACAATCTGCTCCAGATCAGCTTTCACAAGGTGGAGATGCTAATATTATGTCTGGTGAAGGTAATTGTTTTAATTCAGAAATTAAATTAAAGTTTGTAATAGATAAATCAATTCTATGATAGAAGTATTTATCACTTTTTGGAAATGATATGTCGTTAATTCCGACGCTATGAACTTCTAAATCATATTTTTCGTTTTTTCAATGTTCCTTAATTGCATTTTTATATGAACTTTCTGCATCATCATATAGAGCTCAAATAACTAATTTTTTTATTGCCTTTTCCATAATAAGTTGATTATATATATAATTTTGAGTTGCTGATATCACAAGCAAGTGGTGGGTGCTAAGAAAAAAAATAGGGTCTGTGTTCATTTAATCACAACGCAAAATTTCAACCAATAATCTCTTTCAAAATTGAAGGAGATTTTTTTGTATGCAAAACTTCGAGAATATCAAAATCAAAGGGGTAGGTTCGGTAATAACTGAATGAATGGAAAAACCAAACTTGAATCAAATGACTTTAAAAGGGACAGGGTTTAAGTTTATAGACAATGAACTTCAGGGGTTAAGACCTTCACAATTCATTGTTTTAGGAGGAAGACCCGGAACAGGAAAAACAACCTTTTTAATTAACTTGATAAATGAACTCAATAGTTCATTAGATAAAGACGAGTGTGTGTTGTTCATCTCATTAGAACAAACTGCTTCAGAGATTACACAAAAGCTTTTTTCTATGAATACGTTTTATGAATTAAAAAACTTTTATGAGTCTTTAAATATAGTTGAAGATTTAAAAGCTTTCAATAAGATGGGTTTTGATAGAGTGATTGAAAACTCAAAATGTTATTTTGTAGATGACCCTGATATAAGAGCAGAACACATTAAAAACTTAATTGTGTTCTTTGAGCAAAGAACACAAAAGAAAGTTAGAGCTGTTTTCATAGACCATATACAAATACTTTCAACAGCAAAACATTTCTCTAGTAAGTATGAACAAACTTCACATATATCAAGAATATTAAAAAAGCTAGCTTTAGATACATCCATTCCTGTCGTTGCTCTTTCTCAAATGAGCAGAGACTGAACAACTTCACAACAAAGAAAACCAAAAGCAACAAAAAAAGCAAATGAAAAAGGACAGCAACCTACACCAGTTGAAAAGTTAAAAGCAGAACCACCTGTTCTTACTGATTTAAGAGACAGTGGAAGCATAGAACAAGATGCTGATATTGTATTGTTTCTATATGAGAGAGACATTGAAGAGAATAAAGAGAGAAATGATTATTCAATGGTTAATTTATCAATTGCTAAAAACAGGAATGGATGTATAGGAAAAGAGCAAGAGATTGTATTCATTCAACCTTTAGCTTTAATGATTGAATTAACGCAAGAAAATCAAGCTTGAATTGTTAGCGCTTTTAGAAATCTAGAGAAACAAAGAAAGGAAAGAGAAAATGGAAAACAATAAAACAATCAACTACACCTTTCACAAAGGTTTCTCATATTGTGAAGGTGTAGTCTATGTTAAAGAAGTAGGTCAATTAATTACAAAAACAACACAAAGTGGTTTTGAAGTTAAAGAATTATATGTTGATGTTCTTTATGCTGATAAATTCCATTCAGAGAATTACAGACCAACACCTGCTTCAGCTAAATTAAAATTCACAGGAAAGCAAGCAGAACAAGCATCTAAAGAAATTCAAGTGGGACACTTCTTAAATTTCTATGGAAGTGTATTAGCAAATGATTTCAATAATGAACACACCAATCATATATTTAATACATTTATGTATCTAATTTATCACTATCAGGTACTTAACAAATACGTATCAGAGGTAATTGCTTACCATATAGCAGATGCTTATAAAGCAGTACAAGGAACATTTATTTTTGTAAATGCTTCAGTCGAATTATTAACTGATGAAATTAGAACAGAGAAGAACTTTGTATATTGTAAAGCTGCTATTCCATTAAAAGACAATCAAAAGAAATTTTTAACATTAATCAAAACCTTAAAAGTAAGACACCCTGCTATGATGGATGGAGCAGTTCCACCAATATATGAATCACCTTATTTAAATAAAAAAGGTTCAAGAGCATTTGTAAAGTTTGTCCCTTTAGTTCAAAAGAACTTATCAAAAGATGAAAAGATAACATATTATCAAGTGTACGGAAGTTATGAAGAACTTTCGATGGTTGAAGAACCACAAGAGAAACCAACAGAGACAAAACCAAAACACGAATCAAGGTTTGAATTTATAGAAGAAAAGTAGGAAGTTAATATGTCGTTGTTTCCACTCGAAAAATTAAAGGAGATATTACACTATACAGACCTTTCAGATAACCCTGCTTTTGATGCTTTTGAAAGCTCTGAATTCTTTGAAATTCAGAGTGGAGCAAAAGGGGTCTCGAAGTCTTTCAATGGTGCTATTATCACACTTTATAGATTAGCTAATGAAACCAACTTTAACTCTGTTTGGTGTAGAAATCAATACAACCATATTAAGAATACATTGATACCGATGTTTCAAAAAGCAGCAGACTTTTTAGAAACAAAACACAAAATCAATATCAAGAGATATTTAGTCTTTACACAAGATGCTATCTACTGAAGTGATGGGACTGATACCAAAACAAGTAGAAAAATATTGTTTCAAAACTTTGAAAAGATTCAAGCATTCCAAGGTATCACATTACCAAAAGCAGATTATTATTTTGGGGAGTTAGTTATTGATGAACCAATCGAAGACCCTGAAAATACAAACTATACACCCGGACAATTAAGGGACTTATACCAAAACCAAAAGGAGAACATACCCTTATTAATTCAAAACACTGTTTTGAGAACTAAAGCACCGCAAGATACAAAATTAAAAGTTAAGTTCTTTTATAACATTTTTACAACAGAGCATTTTTTAATAACTGATTATCATAATAAGGTCATTCCATTAATTTCACACAATGGAACAACTAACATTCAAGTGTTAGATAGATTAGTTAAAGATAAGTTTATTTATGAAACATCTTCAACATTCTCTGAAGGTTTAGGTATTAATGTAATTATGTATTCAAAACTATTCACTCCAAATAGTGAAATGAGCGAAATACAAAAAAAACAATTTGAACTTTTAAAATCAACTAACTTCAGATTGTGAGTTATTACTGTAGCAGGTTTTGCTTTTGTTAATGAAGATAAACAAAGTGCTTTCTATCTTAAAAGTTTAATCTACGATAACAACAACTTTAATAGCAATATTGAATTCATTACAAAAGAGCAAGTATCAGAGTTTATAAGAGCAGGAAAAGTTTTAGGTGTTTTTGATGGATACGACCCCGGGAAGAGCGATAATGCTTCTTGATGTAGAACGCTGCTTTTAGATGATGGAAAGATTGTAATATTAGATGCTATAGAAGACCTTAAAAGGTTCTTCAAACATAGACCAACAAGAGTTGAAGTCAATAAGTTATTAATTGATTTGATTATTAAAAGCAATATTTGAATATTTGAAGAGTTAAAAAATTCTTATCATACAAATGAATTTTTTAACTTAAACAAATTTGAGAATGTTATCTTAACAGATAATGACCATGTAAGCGATTACGTAAATCTGGAACTTCAGCAATTAGCTAGCAAGTTTCCAGATTTCAAAATATATTCAAGACTAGCAAATAGAAAAGATACAAGAACTGAAAAGTTTGGTATCGAAAGCAGACAAAGATGAACAGAGTGAATCTTTGGAAATAATATGGTGTATATCTTAAATACAAATGATACAACAAAGCTATTAGAGAACTTATCAAAGCAATATGTTGAACCTGGAGAAAAGAAAAGAGATGAAACTGTTTTTCCAGAGATATATGACTTAATAAATGCTTTTGAAATGTCTAACAGCTTAACATACAAAAAGCAGAAAGTGCTTTGAAATTTAGCACAGCAAGGAGAGAATTATGGCGTTAGATAATGAAGCAATTTTCAAAAAAGGAGCTATGGTCATAAATAACTCCATTATTCCAACAGAGATTGATAATGAATTCAAAATCAACTCAAGAAGTTTTTTTGAAAAGCAAGGAGCATTACTTCAAGTTTCAGAGTTAGCAACTGAACTGCCGACTTTTGAGTTTGCTAATGGAAAAGAAGAGTTTGATGCTTTCTTAAAGAGAAATGATTTTCTTTCAATTATTCAACAACTAGAAAAGTTCTTATTCACAAAAGGAATTTGAGCTTTAGGAATTCAAAACAATAAAAAGGTGGTTTTAGCTCAAGTTGTCGATTATGAAACCAATGATGATAATGAGTTAGTTTATTTACAAATTAACACAGGTAAGTTATCAAATGGAGTTGATGAATATAACACATTTACAACATATGACTTATTAAACAATAAGGGTTATGTTGAAAAGTCAATTATTGATAAGAACGGAAAGAGACAACCACTTTCAAGCTTATTAGGTAAAAGATACAAACAGGAAATATTCAAAGATAACTTTATTCCTTTTGTTATCTTCAAAAATAATTCAACAGGACAAGCAGAGATGGACTTAATAGACCAAGAACTTTTTGCTCTGTTAGACATCAAGTTGAGTGCTTTATATTTTGATAGTTTCTTATCTGCTCCGATTCCTTTAATCAATTGAGATTTAGGAAACTCTAAATCTAACAGTGTGTCTAAATCATTGTTCTCATTAGGAAAAGATAGAATCATTCAAACACACTCAATAGCACCTTATAGTGACCAAATGGTTAAACCTTTCGAAATAGCGCAATCACAAAGCACAGCACTTTCAACAATTCAATCAATTGAAAGCATTATGTATTGAATCAAACAAGCTTTAATCTTCAAAAAGGATTCAACTGATGGTGGAACTCACAACATTCATTCAGTGGAAGCACAACAATTAAACAGTTCATATAATCACTATATTGAAGGTAAAGCAAACTTAAGAGAGATATATTATGAGAAGTTTGCTAGATTAGTGTTGAGAGTGTTAGGATTGGATTATTTACAAGATATCAATGTTATAACAACTAGCTCTTCAAAATATTTAGAACAACAAGCAAAAATATTATCAACTGACCAAAATGGGGTTCTATTAAACAGAAATCAAGACATTCGACAAACAAAAACAAATGAGGTAAGTGATGAACTTCAACAATAACACTTCAAAGCTTTTTGTTTATAAGATTGAATCAAATAAACCTTTAAGCTTCATCAAACATAGTATCAATGTTATTAATTTATCAGAACCTGAAGAGTTTGATGTTATCAAGTTAAACCATACAAAACTATCAAACACCTTATTAGATGATGGTAATGTTAGTAATGAATTGTTTAACTCTTACACAATCACAGGAGATAGTGATTTATATAACTATCTAGAAGTTGAACCATCTAAAAACATCTTTTATCTTTTCACATTTGATAGTCCTTATGTGACTCAATTCAATGAGTTCTATATTATCGAAAACAAAATTGATAATATGCAACTCAACGATGTATTAGAAGCATATGCTGATATAACCCTTACACAATTAGATTATTACAAAGAACTTCATAATATTGACTTCGTTATTAGAAAAAACAACCCTGTTGATTTAACAACTGATAACTTTGTCTTAAAGATGAATAAGGGAGCTTTAATCAACTCTATTAACTTCTTAAATGATAAAGACAGATTGATTAAAATGGACAACAGGTCTCAAGCTCCATATATGCTTACAATCAACCCTTTTAACGTGTTTAAAAATAGATATTCATTGAACTTCTGAAGTTTAGCAAATAACAATTTTTATCTATTAAATGAATATTTGAAAAACCAAAACACAATACCACAAAATGAGTTTTTGATTTTCTTAAAAGAATTAATAAGTGTAACTAATACAGTGAAGTCAGGTTATAAAGGACTTAATGAAGAAGCTATTAAGAAGTTTGAAGAAAAACACGGGAAGATATCGGACTTAAAGAATTGAACAGATAATGAAATTAAAACAAAGTTAAATCAATATTTTGTATCTGGTGAGTTTGAAAAGACAAATATATTAAAAAACTATATTCTAGCTTTCTCAAATATGCTTATAACAACATATGCATGAAAAGGTGGTCTGAATGATGAAAACTTCCTTTATTCTCCTTTAATCTCTTGATACAACAACGGAGAATATAAATGATTTTCTTACTTATATGATGTTGATAATAATGGAGACATCATATCAAGAACAAAAAACACATTTTTAAATAACAACACTTTTATGTTCAATGGTTCAAATGTTCAACTTCCGATTTTAGGTGAATCATTAACAGAGATTGATTATTCATCAACCCCTGTTGAATTTAATGATAAGTCTTATAACTATAACTGACCTTTTTACTTATTTTTAAAACCATCCGGGTTTAAGAAATTAGTTGAATATAGTGCTGCTATTGACCAAAATATAGGAGCAAGCACAAGGTCAGTAATTATTCCTTATAGAGTGATGGATGTTGTCGTTAGTGAAAAAAATGATTATCCTTCAGAGAGATTCTATATTCCACCAACTATTATTTCACAATTTATAAATAATCACCCTCAATATGGGGGAGAGTCAATTTATCATTTTTATGACTTCGAAAGATATCAAAACAGTTTTATATCAGTAAATACAGATTTAATTTATGGTGGAAGATATAACTGATATAAAGACCTTATAAAAGGAATTAAGGAATTCGAAAGTCAAGCAAGATATCATTATCATATTAGCGATGAATACGAACTTATAGATTATAAGTTAGCGTCTAAATGAATAAGGTCTGAAGTTATTTCTGCACACGGTGGTCGCGGTCCAGTTACTTACACTTCTTCACTTAGAAATATTAGGAAAGATTATATTAATAAATGATTAAAAGAAGCAGATGTGGTACTTCCTGAATTAGATAAGTACCCTGATAAAGGACTTCCATTATTTGATAAAAATGGTAATGAAATAAGTTTAACTCCAGGTTGAGCCAATAAACCAAAAGATTCAACAATTGGTCTAGCACAATTTGTTTTCTCAAACAAACCAAAAGCAATTAAACCACACCAATTCTATGAAACGCTTAACAATACAATTTTTAACTCACCTGATGAGTTTGTTAAGTCAGTAGGTCTAGTTGATGATGACTTTCAAGACCATAACAGTATTGTTATTCATAAAGAGAATAATGATACTGTTAGATGCATTGAAATTAGAGCATTATGACTAGATTGAATTATGGTTAACGATATGGAAATTCCAATCAATAACAAACCATATAACAAAATTATTTTTTGATAAGAAAGGACAAGGAACTGCAGCCTTATAAAGACAGAACATTATGGAAATTATCAAGAAGATTTCACAAAAATTAGGTCTTTCTGACCAAGAAACTTTTCAAAAATTAGGTTTATCTGAAGATGCTAAAAGAACTCAAATTCTTAATGCTTTAGATACATATGCTATTTTTGAAACAAAAGAAGAATTAGAGAACTATATTAAAACAAAGTTATCAAATAAAGAACAAGAGATTGAAGCTCTAAAATCAACTCTCTCTGAATTTGAAACAACAAAAGAACTCTATTCAAAACTTATTGAAGAGAATAAATTAGCAAAAGAAAATATTAAGTTAATTGTTGATAATACCATTGATACAATGAACTTTAAAGGAAAAGTTAACAAAGAAAAGATTGAGCTCAATAATTTAGATTTTGCTAATTTAAAAACTTCAATATTAAAACAAGCTTCTGAATTAGGTTGAGAAGTTAAAGAAGAAACACCGGAACCAACACAAAGCAAAGAACCACAACAAGAGTTCAAAGCAAAGTATTGAGGTAATGGAATAATCATAGATTAAAGGAGATAAATATGAATACACAAATTAAATCAATTTTAACAAGTGAAAAGAGTTTAGTAGATGCATCAAACTCAAACTCACCAATTACACTTTCACAAATTACAGCGACACAATTAGTTGATTACTATAAAGACAGATCACTTTTCTCAAAATACGCACAAGGGAACACAGTTTTAGAAGTTTCACAAAGAAGCATTTCTGTTATGTTGAACCCTTCAACTGTATTTAAAAACAGAACTGACGGAATCGGAGCAGGAGCACCTGATAAGTTCAGATTAGGAAAACAAGTTTCAGTAAGCTGAAATGAACCTTTAGTTGCTTATGAAGGACTTACAGCTCAAGAAAAAGAATTGTTACCAATTGATATTGCTTCAATTAAGCTTTCAAAGATGTCTCAAGACTTCGTTAGATTAACAGAAAGAACAGCATTCAACCTTTTAGAAAATAGAGCTATTGAAAACAGTAAAGTTTCAGTTATTGATTTCGAAACAAAAACTCCTGCTGAATATAAAAAAGAAATTGTTAAGTTAGCAACAAAACTTACATTAACATATTCACCAGAACAAGGAATTGACCAAATTGCACCAGATGATATTTTAGTATCAATTCACCCTGTAGCATTTGACTATTTAGCAGATGCTGGAGTTGTTGGAGATAGAGCAAAAGAAACATTCGATGGTGGTCAATACTCAATTGGTTACATTGGTGGTTACAAAGTTGTTTCTAACCCTTTTCTTAACCAATTAGATGTGTTAGTTGCTCCAACATTCGTTGGTTTAAGAGCAGTAAACGCTATCAAAATGTATATGGGACCAATTGATAATGCTTCAGCTGATATTGTTGTAAGAGCTGAAATCGCTAATGCTTTAGGTGTTTTATACACTGGGTTAGTTTATGGTATTGCTTCAAGTGCTAAATCTAAACAAAATGAAGACAAATTCATCACTGAACCAGCAACAAGAGATTAGACAGTTATGCTTTTAGTTTTCAAAGAACCTCAAATTAAGTATCAATCAACACAAGAGAGATTATCTTATTTAAGAGCTATCAGAGAAGACAAGGAGAAGAAGGAAGAAACAATTTGAAGCAAAATATTCAAAGCTGTTTCTTCTTTTTTTATAGATATTCTTTTAGAAGTAGCGATTGATGCTTTGAGTGTCGTTTTACCAATTGGTGCTATTCCTTTACAACTTATCAAGATAGGAGCAAGATTTGTAAAGAATGTAATTGTTTCATTGGTTGAAAATAATGGAGCAGTTGATTGAGCTTCTGTTGCTATATCAACTGCTATTGAAACAGCAACCTTTGGTTTAGCAAAAGGACTTTCATATATTAAAAAAGTAACTAAATTTGGAAAAGGTATTGCTAAAGGTATTCAAGCAACTAAAAAAGCTGTTTCATTTATTAAGCAAGGACTAATACAAAAGATTGAAACAATTACAAAGACTGCTTTTAAGTATGTTGATAAATATAAACTAATTAAAAGCAACACAATTAGAAAGTTTGTAAATGCTAAAACAATAAGCAAAGCTATTCAAACAGGAAAAGAGTTTTTCTCAATTGTAAAGAACCCTTTTAGTTTAGTGACTAAATTTTCAACAAAAGCACAACAATTAGTCAAAAAGAATATTAAAGACAAAATGGTTAGATTACAAGCTGCTTATTACAAAAAGCAATTACAAAACCAAATCATTAAGAAGAAGGTAATTAGTTCAAAAACAGCAAACAAATATATCAGAGCAAATAGATTAGCAAATAAAGGACAATTCTATTTTAATAGTTCGTGAATTAGTGGAATAAGACTTTATGATGAAAGATATTGAGACCAAAGCAATGATGTTTCATTCTTCTTATACTTTAAGAGAGATGCAACTAAATCAAAGAACTCTCCAAAAGGAAAAAGACCCTTACAATTCACAATGTCTTATGAAGAGATGTTTAACTTCTTAAAAGCTCCATCAAAAGGACAATATTATTTGGACAATTGAGCTTGAGGTTGAGATATGGGAAGAATAAGAATAGACACATCAACAGAGTTCGAAGTTGATAAGTTAGTTCAAAGAGATTTACTTAAGAGATTCAGATTAGCAGAGCATTATGCTACAGCTGACGCTTTAGATGAAACATTATTCCAAACAAACCAATATGATAAATATGTTAAAAAACACAGAACAAACAAGACACAACTATTTGCTTATCAAACCACAAATGCTAAAGGTAAAAAAGTACTTAAATTTACACCTTATATTTACGGTAATGAATCACGAACATTTACAAAACAAGCAAAGAGAATAAAAAGGACAAAATAAGATGGACAGACAAGAAGTTTTATTTATCAAAAATATGGGACTATCATTTGAAGAGTTTAAAAGCTCTGAATTCAATATGCTAGTCCCTTTCAAGACACCAAAAAAGCTCTCTAATTTAATGAGTGAGTTATCAGATGAAGAAATATATAACAGAGTAATTTACAGTGTTTATAACTCTGTTAATGCTTTAATAAACAGTGTTGTATCACTAGTTGCTAAAAAAGTTGATTATAATGTGGAACAGTTCAAAAATGCTATTGGAGATGATAGATATCAATTGCTTAAAAAATCAATGTTCCACGAAGTAAATAACAGATATACAAATAATGCTATTCCTGAAGTTAATTCAAGACTCACACTTTTAGGTGGTTCAGCTCAAGTATTAGGAACACAAAGAGAGTTTGTATTTGCTGAACAACATTTGAACCCGATTGCTGCTAAATTGCTTTATGATGGAGAATGAGATAGTTTAGGGGTTGAAATTGTTAAAGGTTTAGACAAGCTATCAGGTTTTGTTTCAACAACTGATTTTGATAAGGTAAACGAAGATATTAAAGGGTTTAAGAAAACAGTTGAAACAAAGACAGAACAAATAGACACAGATATTAGAAACCTTAAGTTATCAGCTGAAAGAATCCCTTCGTCAATGGAGTGAACAGAGATTAGAAAAAATATTCAAATGGACAAAGTCCAAGCGAATCAAATTTTAGATAACATTAACAAAATTGAGCAACTAGAAGCTGAAAGAACTAGGTTAGAGAATGCTCTAAATCAAGAGATTGAAGCTTTTTCAACATTCAAAAGAAACTATGAAGAGCAATACACTAACACACTTCAAAGCATCAATGAAGTAAGAGCAGCAGATGAAGAGAAATGAAATTCAGTATATCCTAAATTAACATTATGAAAAGATAACATTGATTTGAAAGTTAAAGAAGTTTATGACGGTTTATTCGGAAGTGATGATGATGTTGAAGGAGAACCAGAACCAGGATTTCTTCAACAAGCTGAACAAAAGTTTAAAGAGCTAGTTCAAAACATCGAAGAGCTTAAAAAGACACAAACAAACAAAGAATTTAACAGAGCTTTTATTGAAATGGTTAAAAGAATGAGGGAAGAGCTAGATTCACAACCCTGAAATAGCGATATTACAGATTTATCAGAAACAGTTGGTGAAATGGGAACAACACTAGCTTGAGCTATTAACACAACTGAACAGGAGCAATTCACAGGTGAATATCTAGATGGTTTCCCTGTATATAAGAAGCTAGTTAAATATGAAACCGAATGAAGTAACGACACACCTTCAACATTAATAGCAGGAGTTAAAGACTTAGTGAATATTGATGGGAGTTTTTCTGCTTATTCATCAACTGATGAACCACAAAATAGAAAGCAATTTCCAATCTTACAAATATCACATGCAGCTATTGGTGCACAAGGAGATTACTTCTATGTTGAGAATAATGAACTTAAGTTCAAAGCAGGACAAAAAACACCATACATTTACAGAGAAGCAGTTGATAAAATTGCAATCAATGTTGTTATCAAATATACAAAAACAACAGACACACAATTAACAATATGAGACAGAGCATCTAACCATAGAGACCCTATATCTCCAAGTCAATATGCTATATTGGTAGCACGCTTTAAGAATAGTTCAAGGTAAAAAATGAGTGAAAATGTAATTACAGCAATAGCAGGAGCAGGTGGTTCTGTGACTGTTATTGCTTTGATGTATGTTGTTTATTGATTAATAACTAAATACAAACAAAACAAGCAGTCAAACAATGTAAATAAGTCTGCTAATCACATTAACATAACACACACAAAACAAGGAGATGAAGTGACTGCATTGATTCATCTAATAGAACAACAAACAAAAAAAATAGATGATATTAACAAAAGATTAAGAAACATTGAACTTTCACAAGATAGATATAATGCTGCTTTTAAGGTATATGTTGAAAACAATGGTGTATCTAATGATGTGAAAAAGATAGTTAAACAAATTATTGATGGAGAAAATTAAAATGGACAAGATAAGACAATTTTTCAAAAAGGTTTTAGATTTCTTTAAGTGAATGAAAGTTCATTCAATAGACGCTGCTATTACAGTGCTAGAGAATGTCCCTTTAGAGCAAGAAGAGCTCGAAAGACTTAAAGAGATTATTAAGACCAAGGACAAAGAAAAAACAGCAGTTTAAGCTGTTTTTTTGTTTGTATTGAGTTTCTTAATCTTTCATTGTTGGTTCTGCTTGAAAGCGATGTAAGGAGTAGCAGAGTGCTTTTTTGAATATTCTAACAAGTTAGTCAAATCATATTCATTATTATGATTATCGTGCGGTTTAACTTGTATAAATATAAGTTCATTATTTGGGTTGGTTCCGTATAAATCAACTTTGTATTTCATATCAACAAAAGAAGAAGTTGCTTTGATTTTGAAGTTTGCTTTATTAAGTAAATTAGCAAGCTGTAGTTCTTTTCTGAAGTTTATAAAAGTCATATACATTAAAATATGTTTATATTGTGGGTATAAGTCAAGGTCGATTTCTTTTGTATGCATTCACTTTATCATATAAGTTTTAAATGTATGTGAAAACTTCGAATCAAATTCACTAAATGATGAAGGAAGGTTTTTTCAGAGATATTCTTTTATATCTATTCCAAGCTCTCCGAAGTTTGGAAGTTTGATTTTTTCTTTAATCATAATTATTTTAAAAACTTATCCCTTTGATATTTGTCTGAGTAATGCGTTTTTAAATAATGTGTTGTTGTTCTATGGACTATCTCATATATACCTTCAAAAACATCATTAAAGTTATTTGCATCGTTTTGATTTTGTCTATCAATATAATCATATAATTGTCTCTTTAAGAAGTCTAAAAATTCTGTTTCAACACTTCAGAATACTTCTAATTTAGCAATAAAGGAAATCACAGAAAACTTCTTATATGTTCAGAACATTTTATCAGCAAAAGACATTTGAACCATTAACTTCAAAGATTCTTTATTTGCTAGTATGGTAATCAATGAAATAACATTCTCATAGCTTTGTTTTTGTTTTCTGAAATCTCTTCATTCTCTGAAGTATCTTTTAAGCTTTTCTCATTTTCTTTCTTTTGGTTCTGTGAATAACAAAAGTTCAGATGGTATTTTTGTTTTCTTCATTATTTGTCCCCTTTAGATTCGTTGAATTCTTTTATTTTTTTAACTAATTTAATAGCTTCTGATTCGGTTAAGTTAGAACATACTTTATTGGTTCATAACTTTAAAACTTCAAGGTATGAACGAAAGACTGTTCCGTCTTCTTCTATCTTGCAAATATATGAGTTAAAATCATCAGAAATAGAGTTTTTGAACTTACTATCATAAACATAGTTTTCTTCCCTTACAAAGTCGTTTATTTCTTTAATAGGACAAGTTATAAATTCCTTTGAAGTTAAAAGTTTTGAAGTGATTTCTGTTATTCTTAATATTTGTGAATGATTAATTGTTTTCATTGTTTCCTCTTTCAAGCAATTCAATTTGTTTTCTTAATTTTTCATTTTCTTTTGCTAATTTTTGGTTTTCTAATCTTTCTGCTTCTAACAGTGCTAATTGTTTCTTTTCATTGATGAGAGCAATATCTTTAAAGTCTCTAAGTTGTTCAATTTCTCTCATCATTTCAGCTTGATTAATGAGTTTAAGTCTTGCTGGGTCAGTAGCATCTTTAACTATCTTTGCTAACTCTTCAGGTGTTTGAATTATGTATGTATTTATTAATGTTGTTGTGTCTTTATGACCTGTTGATTTTTGAATTTTTACAATGTCTGTATTGTTTCTATATTGATTGGTAACGAATGCTTTTCTGAATGTGTGAATTGTAATTGGTTTATCAGCAAACTCTGGTAAGTCTCTTTTTAGTTCAGTTATAAACCTTGTGAATTGATAATTCATATCTCTAGGGAATTTCGAATTATCAATGAATTCTTCATATAAAGGTCAATATTCTTTAGAGATGTTGTAAGCTCTAAAATTGTTGTTCTTGTTAGCTTGTGTATATGATGAATACACTTCTATTTCTTCCATATATACAAAGTTGTCTTTATTAGCTAAAACATTGCAAATTTCACTAAATCTAGCACCATTTTCAATAGCAAATAAGACAAACGAAGCAACACCCTTTGAATTATCGTAGTTGAGTGCATATTTCTTTATTTTAGAAAGTTCAACAACATCTGGAACATATGTTGCTGCTTTAACTGTTTTGATATTTGGGATGATTGAAACATCATAAACAAACTTTTGTTCTAGTTGGTTGTATTTTGTTATTAATGATTTAAGCATTGAGAAGAATGTTTGTTGTGAGCTAGGTTTTAATCTATCTCTGTAATCTTTTATTACTGTTTTAAGTTCTTCATTTGATGGTTTTGGTGTTGTGAAACATTTAAAGAAGTTATCAAAGAAATATTTATATGTTTGTCTTGTTTTTGAGTTATGTAAATTATTAACATAAATTTTTGAGTATTCTTTTAAATCCATTGTGCAAATAATCAAACTTTAAACTTTTCCCTGTTGATTTTTATGCTATACTATTCTTGAGGAAATCAACAGGGTCTGAATTAAAGGTTGATTTCCTTTCTTTTTATATTTTCAAAGTTTGAAGCAGTTAAGTTAATAAATAAAGTCAGAGATTAAACAAGCATCTCTGACTTCTCTTTTTTAACATACTTAAAGAATGTATCACACAAATAACTAAAAGAAGTTATAAGTTCAACTGTATGCTAAACAAGGGTCTGACTTTTGTTTAACTGCCGTTAATATTATAACACCAATTTTTTATTTTTTCCAAAATATTTTTTTATTTAACAAAATATATATTTTATTTATAAAATAAATAAAATATATGGTATAATATAAATGATATTTAAGGAGAGACAAATTCACAAAACAAGCATACAAAAAATCTCTTTCGTTTCTTAAGTATCACTGAACTCCAATCAGCCATAAAGTGACCTTTCTTTGTAGAGATAAATGTAATACAAAAGCTAAAGCAAACTCACTTTTGGAGTTCTTTTATTTTGAAGAGTAAGCTGATACAAAATCAATTTATTATAGTTATAGATGCTGCTAGGAACTGAATAAGTTTTTTTCATTAATCATTCCTTTATAAATTTAAAGAAATTGAACATTAATATATTATATTTTTCAAACTCAATTGTTGAGTTAGGTTATTACAAATAAGAATAAAAGAGATTCTTACTCCTTAAAAGATTTTCAAAAAGTCAAATTGCATTCAAAGGGTCAGAGTAAAAGAGCGATTTAAACAGTGATTAACATTGCTGTTTTTTTATTGCTTTGATATTATCAACTTACACAAAGACTACTGATAGAAAGAACGTAAGCATATATAGTATATTTATATACTATATATGCAATAACATAATATGTATTTAAAAATATGTTAGAATAGTTTTTAAATACATATTATGTATATATACTAATATATAAAATATATTCATTATAAATATATTTTATATATTAGTTATTAGTGTATATATCTTATATATACCTTATTTAATTTTTCCACTGTAGGAAGAAATTAAATAAGGTAATAAGGCATATATTTATATTTTAAAAATCATAATATTGTGTCTATATAGTTTGTTTTTCTCTGTTAAAATAATAGTAAGAAGATTATTGGTTGTTTTATGTCTTTTTAAAATATAAATAACAACACTTATTCTATTGAACTATTGAAAGACTTACTGTCCTCGTCTTGTGCTCCTGTTTGCTGACGACAAAACAAGGAGCTCAAGAACTTCGGACGGTTACTATTATGATAGTTAAGATATCATATGTGTAGTATCAAATTCTAAAAAGACATTGATAGACTTTATTTCTTAATACTTTTTAACTCATGATTATATATATATATATATATATATATCGAAAACATCTTTTACATCTATATATGAATAGAAAAAGTAAAAAATGATATTGAAAATTTATGTATTTTACTTACTTTTATAAAAATCAATGAAATAGAGTTAATGCTTCAAAAGCATAAAAAAAGCAAGCTTCTAGCTTGCGAATTTGTCTTAATTTTCGAATTCAAATTGTGATGTATATAGTTGATGGTAGAAACCTTTTTTATCTAATAGCTCTTTGTGAGTTCCTTTTTCAATAATAAGTCCATTATTAACAACTATAATAACATCAGCATTTTTAATTGTACTTAAACGATGAGCGATAACAAATGTTGTTTTATTTTTCATTAACTCTCACATAGCTTGTTGAACGATTTGTTCTGTTGCTGAATCAATGTTTGAAGTAGCCTCATCTAAAATAAGTAAGTTTTTATTCGAAAGAATTGCTCTAGTCAATGAAAGGAGTTGTCTTTGACCTTGTGATAAGTTAGCACCATTGTTTTCGATCATTGTATCATAACCTTGAGGCATATTCATAATAAAATGATGGGCATGTGTCATTTCAGCAGCTTGAATGATTTGTTCATCAGTTGCATTTGGATTCGTCATTTTAAGGTTATCTTTAATTGATTCATTAAATAAGAATGAATCTTGAAGCACAATTGTCATATGATCTCTTAATTTATCTGTTTTGATGTTTCTAAGTTCATTTCCATCAATTTTAATCGAACCCTTAGTGTAATCATAATATTTAGATAAAAGAGAAATGATTGTAGTTTTACCAGCACCAGTTGGACCAACAATTGCAACAACTTCACCTGGTTTAATATCGAATGAAGCTGCTTTTAGTTGATATTCTAGCTTGTCTGGATTGTATTTGAAATATACATTATCAAATTGAACGTGTCCTTTAATTGAGTTAATATCAATTATTTGATTTGATGTATCAGGTTCAGCAATTTCTAAAAGTTTGAAAATTCTTGATGAAGATGCAATTCCAATTTGTGCATTAAATGCACTTGATAAGATGTTTTGGAAAGGTCCCATAAAGTTTCAGTTAAGCGAAATAAATAAGATAATAAATGCAGGTGTTGCATTTCCGTTTTGGTCAACTCCAAGTCCGATTAAGTTTCAAACAGGTATTTGTTTGAAATAAAAGATTGCAGCAAGACCTGAGATAAGCAAGATAACAAAGTTTGCTATAAGTGTATATCAGATATCAAATGATTTAGCAATTACATCACCTTTGTAAGCACTTTTTCTAATATCATATGTGATTTTTTCAAGTTCACTATAAACGTATGCTTGTCTATCAAATGAGTTAGTTACTTTTGTATTTGTTAACATTTCTTCAACAAAAGCGTTAAGTCTCCCGAATAAGTTTTGCACTTTAACAAAGTAAGGTTGTGATTTTTTAATTAGTAAGAAAACTAATCCAAATAAAATCAGTGTAACAGGTAAAACAATTAATGTAAGAAGTGATGAAACTAACATAAGTACAATAATTGTTATACAAATGTTGAATATACTTGTTACAACTTGCGTCATCATTTGGAATAATGAGTTAGCTGTATTGTTAACATCAACAATTAAAGTTGATATCAAGTCTCCTGTTTTGTTTTTATCATAAAAACTAACAGGCATTTTTAATATCTTTTCAAGCAGTTCTTTTCTAAGTGTTGCACCAGCTTCAAAAGAAAGTTTGATATATAACCTTTGTTCTACATATCTACAAATACCGTACAAGATAAATGTAAGTGTAAGTGCAGATAGCATTAATATAAAGTTGGTTAAATTAAATTTATCAGGGTAAGTTAGTTGTGAATTAAGATAAGGTTCAAAGAAGATTTGTACGATTATTCCAATTAAGAAACTACCAATGATATAGAAAATAGAGTTGAGTAATGAAAATAAAAGAGCAACAAATAATATTTTTTTACTTCTACAAAAGTACGAAAGTAATTGTTTAAGTGTTTTTAAAACTTTAACTTGCTCATTAGCTTGTAAATCTTGAGCTATTTCTTTTTGTTCTTCTCTTAAATCAGGCATATTTACCTTTCCTTTCTATTGATCTAATTGGTTAGTTGCTACATCTTTATATCATTGACAAGAATTAAGTAATTGTTCGTGAGTTCCTTGGTCAAGAATTTTTCCATTTTCAAGAACTAAAATATTATCAGCGTGTTTGATTGAGTTAATTTTCTGAGAAATAATAATTGTTGTACAAGAGTAATTTTCTTTAATATTTTTAATAAGTTGCTTTGTGGTTAAGTTATCAAGAGCAGAAGTTGAGTCATCTAAAATTAAGATTTTAGGGTCAATAATTAAACTTCTTGCAATTGAGATTCTTTGTTTTTGACCACCACTTAAGTTTTTACCTTTTTGTTCGACTTTGTGATTTTCTCTATCCTCGAATGTCTGAATAAAGTTTCTTGCACAAGATGCTACAAGAGCTTTTTGAAGTTCTTCATTAGTTGCATTAGGTTTAGCGAATAAAACGTTTGATTTAATTGTTCCCGAATATAAAAGTGCATCTTGGTAAACAATAGCTACGTTCTTGTGTAAGTTATGTGTATTGATGTCTCTGACTTCAATACCATTAATTAAGATATTTCCGTTTTCTTGAGTGTATTTCATATTGTTAACAAGTAAGTTAACAATTGTACTTTTACCTGAACCAGTTGGTCCAATAATTCCTAAAGTTTTGCCACCTGGAATTTTGAAGTTAATGTTTTTAATTGCATAATCTTCGGCTGTGTCAAAGTATTTGAAGTTAACATTTTTAAATTGAACCGAATAATCTGTTACATCATTAGTTTGTGAAATTATTTTTCCATTTGGAATAAATAAATCATCATATTTAGCATCTAAGACTTGAACTATTCTACCTGAACTAATTTTTGCTCTAAACATAGAACCTAAGAATTGTGAGAATAAAATAATTCCACCAGCTATAACAAATTCATATTCGATAAATACATTAATCTTTGCGATAAACTCACCATCAATGTTTGGATTTTGATCTAATTTAACTTTTCCTATTGCGTAAATTAAGACAACAATAAAGTTAACAATTCCAAAGAACGCAGGTGTTCCAATTGCAAAGAATTTAAAAATATTCTTTTCAGTTTTTACTCATTGATTATTAGCGTGATTGAATTTTCTTTTTTGTTGTTCTTGTAAATTATTTGCTTTTATAAATCTAGCACCATTTACAGTTTCGTCAACTTCTTTTGTAATTGCATCAAGATTTTTTCTGTTTTGTTTAAGTTTAGGGTTTACCTTAACGGATATAAATACCATAACAAAAAGAAGTAAAGGTATAACAGCTAAAATTGAGTAAGTGAATTCTAAATCTGTTGCAAAAGCAAATACTAATCCAACAATAATAAATAATGGTGCTTTAACAAGTGATGTTGATGCACCGACTAAGAAATCTCAAAAGACAGCAACATCATCATTGATTCTTGTTATTAAACTTTCGGTTGTTAAATTAGAAATATCTTTAAGACTAAGTTTTTGATATTTAGCAAATAAAGCATTTCTATAAAAGTTAGAAGCTCTCTCGCCAGCTCCGATGATTATCATGGTTGAAGCTATAGCAGTTATTGCTGTAAGTGCAAGTAATACTAAGATTGAAATTAATAAGAATACAAATGCATTAGTTCAGCTTGATGATTCATACAATTGTAAGTTCTTAAAAATTGTAATCGTGTATATTTCTTGATTACCTTTTGTAAGTAAAGGCAAGAATTGACTAAGCACAATTGGCAAAATCATTGTGCAAGCAACATTTAAAATAACAATGATGATACCAATAAAAAATCTCATTTTAATGTTAAATGGCAAAATTTTAAACATCTTATACATAATTTACTCCTTTCATTAATTTATCCTATATATAATGCATACATTATATATATTTTTAATTTTTATATCTTCAATTATTTATATGGGTCAAAAAAGGTATAAAAAAAATGGCGATCACGAGAGGATTCGAACCTCCGACCACAAGCTTAGAAGGCTCGTGCTCTATCCAGCTGAGCTACGCGACCACGCTAAAACTATTTTACATTATTTTTGTCAATTCAAAGAATAAAAATTTAATTTTATTTATCAAATTAAGATCATAAGAAATACAAAATAAATCTAAGTTGTTTTTTCTTATTTTTATATAATGAAACTATGAAAATAATTAAAACAACAAAAGAGAATTTTTCTTATCTAACAACAAGACAAAAAATATCATTCTTTTTAGCAATTGGTATTGTATTTGTTGTCATATTAGCAACGCTAATAAACTGACATTTAACTTCAACAAGAATTTCACAAGAATTAACAAGTTTATCAGATGAAGCTAAATCTGAAATCCTAAATAGATCAAGTATTCACGGTTACAAAATGCTTCAATCATTTTGAAGAGTTAATTTAACATTTACGTGACTTAGTAATACATTTTTAGCAATATCTGCAGTTATATTTGCATTAAAAATGAAAAATCATAAAGCACAACAAACTTTCTTCTTGTCAATTATTTACATTTCAATTACATTCTTAATATATTGAACATTAATCTTTATGCCTGAATTAAAAGAATTTAAACCACTTTACTTTTTTAACACATTCATAATTCACGCAGTGTCACCAATTTTAGGATTTGTGATTTTAATCATAAATCGTAAAGAAATTCAAATTTCAAAGAAAACTGTTTATTTAAGTATTATAACAATGTTAGGTTACTACTTCTTTGCTTTAATCACATTCTTCATGTCAACACCAATTTATGATCAATTTAAAGATGTTGAGCTTAAGAATGGAAATAGATTGACAAAAGAACTTGATATGACTATATATGGTTTCTTAAACTTCCGTGAACCTTTATTTTATAAAGGTGGAAATGTAGCGATTGTGTGTCTGTTAAACTTTGTTATTTTTGGAGTCGGATTTGTTTTAACTCCATCAATAGGTTATTTATGAGTGAAAGCATTGAGAATTAAATTTGCAACTAAAACAACCGACAAAGTAGATTGAATTAGATGTTAATAGTATCTTAAACATTACAAATTTATATGTGATGTTTTTATTTTTGAGACTTGCATTAAGTGATAAAAGAAAAAAATATATTAATTTCAATTGTTTTTGATGTATTTTGTGCATTAAGTAAAAAACTAGATTAAAAAAGAAGTGCACCTTATTTTTGGCTCACTTTACAATTCGACAATAATGTATGACTCTTACGCTCTATTTTTGTTTCTCTTTTTTAATATAGTACTATTTCACATAATCACTAATTACTGTGGATATTAGTACAAGTTGTAGTCTAGCATCTTCTTTAGATGTAAGTGTTTTATAGATATAAAATGCATCTTCACTATCTTCATCTATGTCTTCTTTTGTAACTTTATATGAGATATTGTAGAATTTTTGAACTTCTGGTAATGAATCATTACTTCAATAAATTGAAACATCTGTGTCTATATTAATATCTTCTGGGTTAATTTTAGTTGATACATCTACATCTTTTTTTAAATCTAATTGTCGGTATTATCCTTGCTATAAAATCAGCAACTGTTTTTCTTTTTGATGCAAAAATTTGAGCTTTGTTAATTAAGCCATCAATTGTCATAGTAATAGTAGCATCATCTTTGAATTTATATACTGTTGTTTTGTCTATATCGGTAAATGCAAGGTTAAGTCATAAGTATTTTTGTTATTTATAAAATGGTTAAAATTTCATATATAAAACATAGAAAAACTCGCAGCATTCTAATTCAGCAGCAATAATCAGTTGATTTATAGAAAGACAGTGAAACAAAAATAGAGAACATTTTATTGTTCCCAATTTTTGATATTAAATTTATAAATTTTTATATTAATATTGTTTTTTAGCAATGGCTATAATTGAACCGATGAAAGAAAGAAGTAATAAAAGAGGCAGTACACATACACCTATAGTATATAAGATCATCGTAGCTTTATTATATTGAGAGATTCTAACTGCCCCCACAATGCATGTAATAAATAGAGCAAGCCCTAATCCCGAAGTAGGCATAAGACTTATGACGGAAGCAACTATGCTAAGGATTGCTACCGTGTCTCTATCTGTAGTAAATTTGCTTAACATTATGGGAGTTAAAGAAGCCACTATAAAATATATTGAAGCAAACACCGTTGTTAAAATTGATAAAACTAATATTGGAACTGATAAAAATTTCTTTTGCATATCGAAGTAATCCTTTTTATAAAGTTTTCTTAAATCAAAACTTTAGATTTGGAAGGAGTAAAACTAATTTTTTATTATTGAACTACTTAAAAAATTGAACTAAATCACATGCATCTATCTTTAAATTATAATAAGTATTGAATTTAATAATCATACACAAGTGAAAGAAATCACTGATTATTGTATGTTGAAGTAACTTTTCGAAACATTACATTATGCAATTTATAATGAAGTTGTTATTTTTTAATTACTATTATTGTTAGATAGCACTATCATTATAAAAATGAATCAATGAAATATTAACAAAGATAAATGGTAATTTACTGTAAGTAACAAAATGGAAAAATCATGGTATTATTATACATTTAGGATATTATATTTTAATAGTTTTATTCCTCCCACTTCTTATTCTAAAAAAAAAAAAAACGCAAAGAAAAAGTTAAAAAACTTTGATTTAATGTGAAAAAAATGTGAAAATTTACATTTTCTGCGATAAATTACACCAATTTAAATCAATTCCTTAGTTTTTAATTGTGGATTTTTTAACTTTGAAAACAGTCAAATTAAAAAATAGAGAACTTTTGTATTATTCTCTATTTTCTTATTTGATTTTATAAATTTAATATTAGTATAATTTTTTGTAAATAGCCATACTTGCTGCAATTAAAGTACAAATTGGGACGAAAAATCCAACGATATATAAAACCATAATTGTTTTATTTTCACTATTAATTCTAACAGCAGCAACGATTTGCATAATAAATAGAGCTAAACTCATTCCACTTACTAAAAGGTAAACAAGAGCCATACCTATAACAAAACCAACTCCAGCACCGGTTAATGCTCCTGCTACAGCTAATATGCTTAAAATAAAGATTAAAATTCAATCTAAAATTCATAATACTAATATAGGTACTGATAAAAATTTCTTTTGCATATTTATTTTTAATCCTTTTGTGTAATTTTTAAATTTAAATATTAACATCTAGAAAGAATGAAATTATTTTAGCTCAATTAATTACTTGTGAAACTTAGAAAAATATTTATATTCAATTAGTTGAGATTAACTTTAATAATTAATAATTGATAGATTAATTAATTAGATGGGTGTTTAATGAAAATCATTTTTTAAATCTAAACAAAATGAATAATTGAGTTGTGGAGAATGGAATGTTATATTCTTGTGTATTTTTCGGTCTTATGAACTAAATAATTTCACCCTTTCTAACCCTTATTCTAAAAAAAAAAAAAAAATGGAAAGAAAAACATAAAAAACTGCAATTTAGTGTGAAAAATTTACACATTTAGTTGTAATTTAGATAACTTTTGAAATAAAAAAACATCAAGCATAAGCTTGATGAGTTGAATAAATACTATACTAATTTGTCGAAAATATCTTCACCTGTTTCAGTAACAATATCAACACCAAAGTTTCTAGCAACAATGTTTCCTGTTGTTCCTAATCCTTCAAGAACTGGTAACACTTTTGGTGATTTGAATGATTTAGAGTAAACTGTAAGTGGTAAGTATTCTCTTGTGTGGTTGAATCCAGGGTAAAGAGGGTCGTTTCCGTGGTCACTTGTCATGATTAATAAATCATCTTCTTTAAGAACGTTGATTAATTTTCCTAATTTAACGTCTAAGTCGGCAATATTTTGCGCGTATCCACGAACATTTCTTCTGTGTCCAAAGTGTGAGTCGAATTGAACTAAGTTTGTGAAGATAAATTGATTTTCTCCATCTTGCATAGCTAATTCAATTGTAGCATCCATTCCTTTTTCATCTGAACCAGATGGAATGTGTCTTGAGATACCTTGTCCAACGAAAATGTCGTTAATTTTACCGATAGAAATAACTTCAACACCTGCTTTTTGTAATTCGTTTAAAATCATTTCACGTGGTTGGTTTGCGTAGTCATGTCTATTAAATGTTCTTGTGTAGTTTCCTTCTTCTCCAATGTATGGACGAGCAATAATTCTACCTACGTTTCATTCTGGACGTGATGAACAAATTTCACGTGCAGCTTTTGCATATTTGTATAAGTTATCTAAACCTGTTCATTCTTCATGAGCACAAATTTGAAGAACTGAGTCATTTGATGTATAAACAATGATTGCTCCACGTTCTTTTTCTTCATGTGCTAATTCATTAATAATATCTGTTCCTGATGCAGCTTTGTTTCCGACAATTGGACGTCCATCAAATGCTTTTGATAATTCGTCGATTAATTCTTGTGGGAATCCGTTTTCTGCAAATGTAGGAAATGGAACTAATGTTTTAATTCCCATCATTTCTCAGTGTCCTGCTAATGTATCTTTAGCATTTGAAACTTCTTGGATTTTAGCAACATAACCCATTTGGTTTTTTTGTCTGTAGTCACCGTTTAAGTCTGTAATGTTTCCGATACCTAATTTTCTTCAAGTGTCAATTTTAAATTCATCAACCATTGATGCAGATCTAATTGAGTTTGCACCATCATCTCCAAAACGTTTTTGATCTTTATCTGGTCCTATTCCTAAACCATCTGTAACAATCATAAAAACACGTTTAAATTTAGCCATATTTAATCTCCTTATATAAAAAACTGTAATAATGAAATATGCTTATATTTTATTCCTTTTTTAATTTTATTTATCTAATTTATTTTACTTAAATCATATTTTTAATATTAGCGATCAAAACTTTAATTTATTTAAATTAAATTTCAAATAATATACAATTTAAAATTATGTTAAAAAAGAGAAATAAATTATTTTTATCATTATTAGCAACCCCAGTTGTTGCTTTTCCTATTGTTGCATCAGTTTCTTGTGGTTCAGTAGATGACTTTGAATATCAAGTTTCTAGATTTGATAAACTTGCAAAATATCTTGAAAATAAAGTAAATAATGAAAACCAAACTGAGTTATTCTACTTATTAAAAGCTGTGCAAAATGCGAATGATTCATATAAAGTTGTCAAAGAAAGATTGGCTAAAAAAAGAGATGAGGGTGAAACGTTTGCTGCTATTGAATATGAAAAATGAACAGCTACAATTAAAGCTAAAATTAATCAAATTAACGTACAAGCAGATCTTTTTAGAAAGCAACCAACTTCAGCAAGATCTGATGAATTTCCTGTTCTAGGACTTTATTTATATATTTATGGTATAAATCCAAGAGAATGAAACTATGTTACTGAAGTTAGTGATTTAATAAATGAATATGTAAATACAAATATTGAAGGTTCAAAAGCGACAGAGTTAATTAATAACATTGCAAATAACCTTTATGTTGTTTCTAAATTTTTAAATAATCAAGAGAACATTGATGCAGTTTTTGCTAATAATCCTGAAAACAAAGCTCAATTTGATCGAATTAATGAAGAAATTAAGCAAAAGAAATATTCACACAAAATTCTAAAAGACTTACAAAAGAAAGATGAACAAGAAAAATTTAATGAATATAACAATATGTTATTAAGTCAAACCAATTTATATTCGGCTTCATTAATTAATAATCCAAAAGAGGCTGAATATGCACCTATTATTGAAAAGATTAAATTCATTCTGAACTACAACTTAAATATGATTGCAGTTGTAAATTATTCAATTAATGATATTGTTAGAAAAATTTATTCTTCATTCTACAAGACATATGAATTCAATGAGTTGTTAGATGGTGAACATACAAATATCATTAAGGATAACATCATCAAAAAACCTTTAGATACATATAGGGAAATGAGTGTTCAATTATCTAAAGTTTCACTTAAAGAGATTGATTTAACTCCATACTATGATGGTAGAATCGATTTTGAAACTAATGAATATGTTCATCAAATAGATAATTACTTAGATAACAAAATCAATGAATTAGTTGCAAAAAGAGAAGAAGAGGAACGTAAAAAGCAACAAGCTTCAAACTCATCTTCAAACGAAATAACTGTTCCAGCAAATTAATAATAATTCAAAGTTAAACTGGGACACGAAATATGGACAATCCATATTTCGTGTTTTTTGTATAGGAGA